>DASQGM010000199.1:0-2396 GCA_035632615.1 bacterium
CACGCGTGCACTACGGGTGGATCATCGTCGCCGCGCTGTCCGTCACCGAGACCATCTCGTGGGGCATCATCTACTACGGGTTCCCCGTGTTCCTGCAGGCGATGGAGCACGAGTTCAAAGCCTCCGCCGTCTCGGTCGCCGGCGCGTTCTCGGTGGCGCTCGCGATCACCGCGCTGGCGGCGGTGCCGGTGGGACGGTGGATGGATCGAGCCGGGCCGCGCGGCCTCATGACGGTGGGATCGTGTCTCGCCGCCGCGCTCACCATTGCCTGGGCCCACACCACCAGCCTGGGCATGTTGTACGCGGTGTGGTGCGGGATGGGATTCGCCATGGCGATGACCTTGTACGACCCGGCGTTCGCTGCAATCGTGCAGTGGTTCGGCCGGCACCGAGACCGCGCGC
This sequence comes from bacterium, assembly GCA_035632615.1. Classification (GTDB taxonomy): domain Bacteria; phylum Sysuimicrobiota; class Sysuimicrobiia; order Sysuimicrobiales; family Segetimicrobiaceae; genus JAJPIA01. Next base: position 403 of record DASQGM010000199.1, read on the forward strand.
TCCTGACCGTGACCCTCGTCGCAGGGCTCGCCAGCACGATCTTCATGCCGCTGGCCGCGTGGCTGCTCGCGCGGGTCGGGTGGCGCGGCGCCGTCGAGATCCTAGGCGTCATCCTCGCCGTGGTGACGATCCCCATCCACGCGCTGGTGCTCCGCCCCTCGAGCCTCACGCACGCTCCGAACGGCGCCGCCAGCGGCGCCACGGGCTCCCCCAGCACCGGCGTGACGCTGCGGGACGCCCTTCGCACGTCGATCTTCTGGGCGCTCAATGCGGCGTTCGCGGTGGGGGCGTTCGCCACGGTCACGATCACCGTGCACCTCATTCCGTTCCTGACCCAGCGCGGATACCCGCAGGCGTACGCCGCGGCCGCGGTCGGCTGGATCGGCGCGATGCAGATCCCGGGGCGACTGCTGTTCGTCCCGGTCGCGGCGTGGCTTGGCCGTCGCGCGGTTACGGGGTCCGTCTTCGTCGCTCAGGCCGTCGCGATGGCGATGCTGCCGTTCGTGGGGCAACTGCCCGCGCTGATTCCCGCGATCCTGCTGCTCGGCGCCGCGAACGGCATGTCCACCCTCGCGCGGCCCTCGGCGGTCGCGGACGCCTTCGGCCGCCGGCACTACGCCAGCGTCAGCGGGGCGATCGCCGTGGGCTCGAACGGCGCGCGGGCGTTGGCCCCCATCGGAGCCGCGCTGCTGGGAAGCTGGATGGGAAGTTACGGGAGCCTGTTCTGGATGCTGTCGGCCGCCCTCGCGGCCGCCGGGATCGTGCTGTTCCTTACGGAGACGAGGACCGTCGAAGCTGCAGTGCCGGGCTCAGCGCCTCGCGGAACTCGCGGATCGCCTGATTGACTTCGCGGGGGCGCTCCAGATGGACACTGTGCCCGGCGCCCGCGACCACGACGAGACGCGCACCCGCGAGGTGGTCGCGCAGATACTCCGCGAACCGCGGCGGCGTCATCTGATCCTTGCTCCCCGCGACGACGTGCGTCGGTAGTCGGATCGCCCCGAGGCGGTCGCGCACGTCGAACGCAGCGCACGCCTCGAAGTCGCCGAGCGTCACATCCGGCGACATGCCGAGCATGGTGTCGCGCAGGCGGGCGCCAAGCCTCGCGGGGGCGCCCTCCCCCAGCGACAGCGTCACGATGCGGTCGACAGCGGCCGGATAGTCGCGGTGCAACGTAGCCAGGATCTCGGGGTGCACGCGCAATCGCGCGCCGGTCGCGATCAACACGATGCCCGCGAGATCTTCGGGGTGGGCGAGCGCGTACCACAGCGCGATCGCGCCGCCCATCGAGTGGCCGACGATGACCGCCGGCACCCACCCGCGAGCCTGCACGGTCGTGCGGAGCCACGCGCCGTACTCCTCGATTCGGCGACAGCCCGGGCCCGGCTCCGCGTGCCCAGGGAGATCCGGCGCGACCGCGTCGGGGAAGGTGAACCGCTGCAGATCCCAGGCGCGCCCGGTCCCACCCGCGCCGTGAACGAACACCAAGCGCGCGGGACGGCTCACGGCTTGCGACACGACGCGCGGCCCGCCGCACGGCCGCGGTCTAACGACGTAGCCCGCGAGCGAGCGGCGCGACAAACGGGTTGGATCGCCGCTCCTCGCCGATCGTCGTCTCGGGACCGTGCCCGGGGTAACAGATCGTGTCGTCGGGCAGCGGCAGCAGCACGCGCGCAATCGACTCCAAGAGAACGTCCATGCTCGCACCGGGGAGATCGGTCCGCCCGATGCTGCCGGCGAACAACGTGTCGCCGACGAACGCCAACCCGTCCCCGAGCAGACACACACCGCCTGGGCTGTGGCCGGGCGTGTGACGGACGGTCAGACTGAGGCTCCCGACCCGGAGCAGATCCCCGTCCTTGAGCCACCGGTCCGGCGCCGGGGACGGCGGCACCTCCACGCCGAACATCGCCTTCGCGCGCGCAGGCCCCTGTTCCAGCACCTCACGCTCGGCCTCGTGGATCCAGAATGGTGCGCCGGTCGCCCGGCGCACC
>DASQGM010000200.1:0-11815 GCA_035632615.1 bacterium
GTCCCGCCCGATGCCCGCCACCCGATCACCCCCTCAGTCCAGCCGGGCGTGCGCCAGCGCCGTCTGGCACGGGCACGCCCGCGTGCGCGGCAGTCGCTCGACCATCGCAAAGAGGAGCCGCCGGACCTTCTCGTTGTTCTCCTGCATGACCTTGATCACCGCCTCGTGCGTCACCGGCGGCGCGGTCGGATCGTCCTCGACGCCGACGTCGTAGTCGGTGATCAGCGAGATGTTCACGTAGCACATCTCCAACTCCCGCGCCAAGTACCCTTCGGGATAGTTGGTCATGTTGATGACCTCCCACCCCTGCGCGCGGAACCACCGGCTCTCCGACCGCGTGCTGAACCGCGGCCCCTGAATCACGACCACGGTCCCGCCGTCGTGCACCGAGATCCCGAGCGCGCGGGCGGTCTGCACGGCCAACCGCCGCAGCGTTGGGCAGTACGGGTCCGCCGCCGAAACGTGCGTCACCACCGGTCCGTCGTAGAACGTGTCGGCGCGCCCCCAGGTGCGATCCACGAACTGGTTGCAGATGACGAACTCCCCGGGCTTGACGTGCGCCTGCAGGCTCCCGGCAGCACACGGGCCCAACACCCACTCGATGCCGAGCGACTTCATCGCCCACACGTTCGCGCGATAGTTGATCTGGTGGGGCGGCAACCGATGGGTCCTGCCGTGCCTCGGGAGAAACGCGACGCTGCGCCCCGCGATCTCCCCGAGCGTGAGCACGTCGCTCGGCTCCCCGTACGGCGTGTCCACGGTGTGCTCCCGCGCGCCCTCAAGCAGCGAGTAGAAACCGGACCCGCCAAATACTCCGATCTCCGCGTGCGGCACCCTCTCCCTCCTTACCCGTGGTCGCACCGGTCGAAACCCGCCGCGCTGGCGCGACCGACCCGGTGCGCCGTCTCGCAACGGCCCCCGCTCGACGGGGTGTCTACTTTGGCCGTCGACACCGCGGGGCGCGTGGGCCGAGACCGACCCACCGTCGACGCGCAACGCGTGGGAACACCTGCGATGCCCGCCGCGGGAACCGCCCGCACACCCGGACCACTTCTGGGAGGGCGCCGGGACGCACCATGCCTGACCGTATCCGCTCCACGCCGATGCCCTTCGCGCGGTTGTGCTCCCGGCGGTGAAATTGCGCGCGAAACCGCCACGATGGTATCATCTCGGTTGACAGTGGGTCAACTCGCGGCCGCACGAGCGCCGCGCCCGCTGCACCGCTGGAGGTGTCTGATGCCCGCGCGGTACACTCTGCACGACGAAGCCCGCCCATTCCGCGGGCCCAGCCGCCTCTGGTACGGCGTGGGCGCTGCCGCACGCGCGGCGGACTGCGCACGGGAGCTGAGCGTACCCTCCGGCCCCGTCCTCGTCTTCACGGACCCCGTCGTGGACAAGCTCGGACTGGCCGACGACGTGGTCGCAAGCCTCCGCGAGGCGGGCTTCGCGCTGCACCGGTTCTCCGAAATCCCCGGGGAACCCACCGTCGAAGTCGCCGATCGAGGCGCCGCGATCGCCCGCGAGCTCGCACCGGTCCTGATCGTCGGGGTGGGCGGCGGAAGCGTCATGGACGTGGCGAAGCTCGCCGGCGCGCTCGTCGGCAACCCCGGGAGCGTGCTCGACTATACGCACTTCGGCCGCAAGCGCTTCGCCGGCCCGTCGGTGCCGACGATCCTCGTCCCGACCACGGCCGGCACCGGCGCGGAGGCCAGCCAGAACGCGGTCGTCACGTCGGGATCGAGGAAGGCGTTCGCCAACAACTACCCGCAGCTGCTCGCCGCGGGGGCGCTGCTCGATCCGCGCCTGACCGTCTCGCTGCCGCCCACGGTCACCGCACACACGGGCCTGGATGCGCTGAGCCACTGCGTCGAGGGAATCCTCTCCACCAACGCCACGGCGCTGACGGATCTCTCGGCCGCCCAGGGCATCGGGCTGATCGTGCGCTCGTTGCCGCGCGCCTACGCGGCCGGAACCGACGCCGAGGCCCGCGCCGGGATGGTGCTGGCCGCGTACCTCGGCGGGCTGTCCCTCAACGCGGGCATGGTGCTCGGCCACTCGATCGCCTACACGATCGCGAACCGGCTCCACCTGCCCCACGGCTTCTCATGCGCGCTCGCGCTCCCATACGCCATGGCGTACAGTCGGGAAGCCGCCGCGGCGCGCCTGCAGCGAATCGGCGAGGCGGCCGGGACGGATGGGGCCGACGCCGTGCGCGCGGTCGAAGCGCTCGGCCACGACCTCGGCATGCCGGAGACGCTCAGGACGCTCGGTCTCGAGCGCGAACGCCTCCGCGACATGGTGACGGAGTGTCTCGAGCAGTACCCGCGGCCCAACAACCCGCGGCCGCTCGAACCGAACGCCCTCCTCTCGCTCTATCAGGCGATGTGGGACGGACGGCCGGCCCACGCGTGGACATCGTGAGCCGACACGACGCGGCGCGCCGTCCGGCCGCGATCTTGTTCGATCTCGACGGCACGCTCCTGGACAGTGCGGAGCTGATCATCACCGCGTTCCAGGAGACGTGCCGGTCCCGCCTCGGCCTCGCCATCGACCGGGGACTCATTCTTCGGGAGTGGGCCCGGCCGATTCGCGAACGGTTTCGCGCGCTCGCGCCGGACCGGGACGAGGAGTTGTCGCAGGACTACCTGAGGCGGTACGTCGCGCTCCACGACCAATACGCACGGCTATTCCCAGGCGTGCCCCAGACGCTCCAGGCGCTGTCCGACCGCGGGTACCGGATGGCGATCGTCACCTCCAAACGGCGGGCGACGACGCGCGCGGCGCTGGACGCGTTTCACCTGGCCCGCTGGTGTTCCGTCGTCATCGTCGACGAGGACACCCGGCGCCACAAGCCGGACCCGGAGCCGGTGCACGCGGCCGTGGGCCGGCTCGGCGTCGCGGCCGCGGAGACCCTCATGGTGGGCGATACCCCGTTCGACGTCGCTGCGGGCCGGGACGCCGGCGCGGCCACGGCGGGGGCCTTGTGGGGAACCGTTGACCCGGACGCCCTCCGCGCTCATCGTCCCGACTACATGCTCGCGCGACCCGAAGACCTGCTGGCGATCTGCCCGTCGGCGTAGCGGATCGTCGCGACGCTGGCGGTCACGGCCGTCGCCCGGCGCGCAGCTTGGCGATGTACAGCCTCGCCGCGTGGTCCATCGAGGCGGCACGGAGGCGTTCCTCTTCGGCGAACTTCGCCTCCTCGGCGGCCCAGCGGTCGGCCGTGTCGTAGGCGTCGTCTTCGGCGCGCCGCACCGGATCGGACGCCGCCCGCTCGTTTCGCACGAACGCGCCCGCCGCGGCGGCCGCGCCGCCGAGCCGTTCCGCGATCGCCGGCACGCGGCGGATCGTCACCTCGGCAAGCAGTGCCGCCGCCGCCAGCGCCGCGACCGGCGGCCACGCGTCTTCGGTCCCGCTGCCGTGCCCCTGGCGGAACGTCTCCTCGGGCGCGTGCAGCAACATCCCCCCGGTCGCCTCAGACAGTTGGGCGAGGAGCGCGGGGTTCCCGCCGGGCTCGCGCAGTTCCGGCGAGTACGGCACGACGAGCCCGGCGGCGCGCGTGCCCACCGGACCGCGCGCATCTCGGGCCGCCACCGTGATCGCGTACACCCCGGGCGTCCCCGCGGGCCATGACGCCTCGTAGCGGCCCGGTGCGGTCTGTGCCACATCGACGACACGCCGCACGCCGCCCGGCGCGTTCAGGTCGGCCTTCACGATGAGCCCGTCCCAGGGCGCGCCGTCCGGCCGCCGCGCGTCCACGACCACCTGGCCCGTCGCCCCGCGAGGATCGTGGGCGAGCGACAGGTAGAGCCCGCCGCCCGGATCGCGCAGCGTCCACCGCACCGCCTGCGACCAGAAACGCGCCGCCTGCGGCCATGCCGTCCAGGGCGTCGTCCAGCGAGCACCGTCGTCCGACGTGAACGCGACGGCGCGCCCGAGCCCGTAGCGCCACGTCGCGAGCACGGGATCGCGCCTCGGCCCCTGCAACGCGACGTCGGCGGCGGGCTTCGCGACCGTGGCCACGTATCCTGCGATCGCCGGCGGGGCCGCAAGACCGGCGAGCGTCGGCGCCGACCCGCCGCGGGCGAGCGGCGTCGATTCCTCGACGAGGTAGGATCGGACGGCGATCAGCGCCTCGGTCGTGAAGATCTGCGGGATGGCGTACAGGTCCTTCGCGACGTAGGATCGCCCGCCGGCCCAGCGCGCCAGGTTGCGCATGAACGGCAGATCGGCGTCCTGGCCGATCGCAACGGTGCTGATCGTGATCTTCTTGCGGGCCATCGCCGACGCGAGCGTGTGAAAATCGCCGGGATCGGTCAGACCGTCGCTCATCACGATGACGTGACGGACCTTGGCCGGGGACGTCTCGAGGAACTTGCCCGCGGCCACGAGCGGAGGATACATCAGCGTCCCCCCGCCAGCCTGGATCCGGGCGATCTCGCTCAGGATCCGGTCGCGGCTGCGCACCTCGGTCGGCGGGACGAGCCAGCGGAACGTCTGGTCGAACGTGATCACGCCGACCTGATCGTGCTCGCTCAGCAGGTCGATGACCGATGAGGCGATCTCCTTGGCCAGCGCCACCTTGGCGAGCTCCGTGCCGAACGCCTCCATGCTGCCGGACGTGTCGATGACCAACACCACCGCCACCGTCGGAAGCGCCGTGGTCTGCCGCACGTCCATCCGCACCGGGAGCACCGTCTCGAGCGGCGTTCCCGCGTATCCGCCGACGCCGTAGCTCCGCGGGCCGCCGATCGCGAGCAGCCCGCCGCCAAGCGTGCCGACGAACGTCTGGAGCGCCGTCTGCTGCGCGGCGCTCAGGTCGCCGGCCGCGACGTTGTCGAGCACGACGCTCCCGTAGGGTGCCAAGGCGGTCGGGAGTGTCGGGAGATCGTCCGGGGTCCGGACGTCGACCGGAAGCCCTTGCCTGGCCAACCAGTCTGGGAGCACACTCGGGTCGTTCGCGACGAACAGCACGCGGGGCTCGCCCTGCACCACGACCAGCGCTTCGCCGTGTTTGTTGCCCGGCAGCGAATCGGCGGCCGTCGTGACGTCGATGCTGTAACGCACAAGCGTCTCGCGCGTCGCCCGGTCGGCGAACGGCACCGCCGTCTCGCCCGGGGCGAGCGTCACATGGCGCGTCGCGACCGGCGTCCCGTCCCGGCTCCACGTGACCGTGGCATCCGCCGGCACGGTCGCGCGCAGGACCGCACGGACCTGGTATGTCTCCCCGACGTGCACCTCGGCGGGCGCCACCACGTCGTCCACGAGCACCTCGGCGGGCACGGCCCCGGCGAGCGGCACGGCATCGACCGCGATCCCGTCGGCGGCTGCGCGGCGCGCGGCCGCCGCGGCGTCCCCGGCGTTCTCAGCCCCGTCGCTCAGCACCACGATCCGTCTTGCCCCTTCGCGCGGGAGGATCTGCCGCGCGAGGTCGATCGCCGCGCCGATGTCCGTGGCGTCCGGCTGTGGCGCCGCCTCGAAACCGTCCACCGCCGCGTGGGGCGCAACCGGAGACTGCAGCAACGGGGCTCCCGCGAACGTCACGACGCCGGCCTGGTCCTCCGGGTGCATGCGGCCGAGCGCGTCGGTCACGAACGCGGCCTCCGCGCGGCGCTCGTCCGGCGTGATGCTCGCCGACCGATCCACCACGAAGGCGACGCGGACGCCCGCCGACGGCACGGTCATCGTCGGTCCTGCGAGCGCCAGGATGAGCAGAGCGAGCGTGGCGGCCCGCAGCGCCGTCGCGATACGCCAGCGGCGTCCCAGACGGCGCCGACCCAGCCGCCAGACCAGGAGCACGAGCGGCAGTAGTGCAAGCCACCACGGATGCTGAAGCCCGATCGGCGGCATCATGCGTCGCCCCCGCGGCGCCTCGTCGCGAGCGCCCACTCGCCGAGCACCGCCACGGCCGCCGCCGCCATCAGCCACGGCCAGAGCGGCACGTGGACCAGCACGGTTCCCGGCACCCCCGATGATGTTGATCCGGACGGCGCCGGCCCGGCGCCTGCGGGTGCCTGCCCGGCGCGGATCACGCCGGCGTCCCGCCCTCCGATCGTGGTCGCGAATGTCCGCTCCCCCGCCGCCGTCGAGAACCGGTAGAGACCCGCGCGCGTAAGCGGCGGCAACACGAAGACCCCGTCGGTGGGACGGAGGTCGAAGCGGCGGCCGTCGGGTGCGACGAGCGTGCCGGCGACCGCGGCGCCGGAGGGGAGCTGCACCTCGTCCCCGGCGGAGGCGCCGTCGACGCCGCCTCCGAGCCAGGCCAGGCTGTTGCGGACGAGAATCGGAAACGCCACGTGCGCCGGCAGATCCGAGTCCTGGAGCGCGAAGCCGAACAACAGCGCGCGCACGCCTCGCCCATCGTACTTCCAGACAAGCGGCGTTTGGCCGGCGACGAGCACGCGCCCTCCCTCGGGAACCAACGCCAGGGCCCGGTCGATCCGCACGCCGCTGAGGTCCACGAACCGGAGCACCGGGTCTTCGCGGTCCCACGTCGCGATCTCCGGCTGCGGCGTCACGCCGGACGCGCTGACGGGCAGGTTGGGCGGCACCGCGCCGATCACGAGGTAGTTCCCCGGAGGCAGCGGCCCGGCGTCCACCCGGTCGAGGATGACGACGTCGAAGCCGGCCCACGCCGCGGGATCGACGGTCTCGGTCGCGACCGCGCGCGCCACCGGCAACAGGCGCAGCACGCGCTCGAGGTAGGGGTTCCCGCGGCCGACGAGCAGCACCGACGGCAGCGGCGTCGGGGCGAGGACCGCGGTCGCGTCGTCGTCCTCCGGCAGCATGTCGTGGACGAGGAGGTGGGCGCGCAGCACGCCCGCGCCGGCGACGGGAAACACCGCGGTACGGCTGCCGCCGGCCGGCACCTCCAGCGTCGTCCCATGCACGAGGGTGTTTCCGAGGCGGACCTCGAGCGGCACGCGCCGCGCGCCGCTCCCGTGGTTGTCGACGCGGACGAGCGCTTCGGGAGTCGGGGCGTCGCGAAGCACGCGCAGCTCCGTGATCCCCACGTTGTCGTCGGAGGTCCCGACGATGCGGTACGCGACGTTTGAGACCGCCGGCAGCGGGCCGCGCGCCGCGTCGGTCCACACGACGATCTGGCCGCTGGGTCCCGGCCGCTGCGCGGCCGCCACCGTCACCGCTCCGGCGACGTCTCCCGCGGCGTCCCACGGCTCCGCGCCGCGGAGGGCCGCCACCACCGTGCGGCGGTCGTCGGTGATCGGCGCGAGCACCACCGGGTGCGGCGCGGCCAGCACGACCGCGGCGCGCTGACCGGGCTGCAACCGGGCGGCGAGCGCAAGCGCCTCCGTGCGCGCCCGGTCGAACCGGGTCGGCGCCACGTCCCGTGCGCGCATCGAGAGCGAGCCGTCGAGGACGAACACGACGTCGCGACCCGCCACGTTCCGGCCGATCAACCCCGGCCGCGCGAGCCCGGCGATCATCGCCGCCACCGCGAGCAACTGGAGCAAGAGCAGCAAGCTGCGCTCAATGCGCCGCGATGGCCGGTACGCGGCGAGGGTCGGTGCCGACCGCTGCCACAACAGGATGCTGCTGACCGGATGGTCCCGGCGCCGCACGCGGAGCAGGTACAGCAGCACCAGGAACGGCAGCGCCAGGAGCCCCCACAGCGCCGCCGGGACGCCGAGGCTCACCGAACGAGGCCCGCCTGTCGAAGGTAGCGGAGGACGAGCGCATCCGCCGGCACCGATGACGCGGTCCGCACGTAGTCGATGCCGTGGCGGAAGCAGAACCGCTCGACGTCGAGCAAGTACGCGTCCCGCGCCTCAGCGTAGGCACGCAGCGCTTCTGCGTCGACGGTGATCTCGACCGCCCGACCGGTCTCGACGTCCACCAGCCGGAGGTCGCCCGCGAGCGGCGGCGCGATCTCCTCGTCGGCGAGGATCTGGATCAGGAACGTTTGGAACCGCTGATGGCGCGCGTGCAAGAGTCCCGTCTCGTACCCGTGGGGATCCAGCAGATCGGAGATGACAATCAACAATCCGCGGTGGCGGCTCGCTTTCAGATGGCGGCGCATGGTCTGGCCAAGGTCGGTCCTCCCGCCGGCCGCGAGCCCGTCGAGGAACCGCAGCAGATCGAACGCCCGACCGCGGCCGCGCAGCCGTGCCAGGCTGGGGCCCTGTTCGGAGGTAAACGCCGTCACCCCGACGCGATCGAGGTTGCTGAGACCGATGTACCCGATCGCCGCGGCGACGCGCTTGCCGAGCGCGAGCTTGCTGGGCGTCCCGGCCGCCATCGACGCGCTCGTGTCGAGCAGGAGATGGACGTCGAGGTCCTCCTCTTCGCTGAACAGCTTCACGAAGATGCGGTCGAGCCGGGACACGATGTTCCAGTCGATGTACCGGTAGTCGTCGCCGGCCTGATACGCGCGATAGTCATCGAACTCGATGCCGCGTCCTCTTGCCACGCTGCGCCGCTCACCGCGCTGCTGACCCTGCACGCGGCGGCGGCTCACCAGGCTCAGCGTCTCGAGCCGCTGGAGAAACTCGGGATCGAACAGGCTCGCCTCGTGCGCGCTGGCGCCGGGCGGAGGGACTTGGCTCACGGGCAGCCTTACGCGCCGCCGGCGGGCGTTGGGACGGCGCCGAGTTCCTCGATCGCCTGGCGCACTAGGTCGTCCGGGTCCACGCCTTCGGCCTCGCCTTCGAAGCTAAGGATCAGCCGGTGGCGCAGCGCCGGCAGCGCCAGCGCCTGGATGTCCTCAACCGACACGTTCAGCCGTCCCTGGACAAGGGCGCGCACCTTCCCCGCGCGGATCAGCGCCTGCAAACCGCGCGGGCTGGCCCCGTACCGGATGAAGCGCTTCGCCGCCGCCGACGCCTGCGGCGACGCCGCGTGCGTGGCCAGCACCAGCCGCACCGCGTAGTCCCGGACGTGAGACGCGACGGGCACCTGGCGCGCGATCACCTGCATGCGCAGGACCGCGGCGGCGTCGGCCACCTGGCTGACCGTCGGATCCTCGGGCCCGGTCGTCCGCTCGGCGATCGCCCGCAGGTCGTCCAACCCCGGGAACACCACGCGGAGCTTGAACAGGAACCGATCGAGCTGGGCTTCCGGCAGAGGATACGTGCCCTCCATCTCGATGGGGTTCTGCGTCGCCAGCACGAAAAACGGTTCGTCGAGAGGACGGGACACACCGGCGGTCGAGACCGCGTGCTCCTGCATCGCTTCGAGGAGCGCGGACTGTGTCTTGGGCGTCGCCCGATTGATTTCGTCGGCCAACACGATCTGGGCGAACACCGGGCCGGGTTGGAACTCGAACCGCCGGCGGCCGGCGTCGTCCTGGACGATGAGGTTCGTCCCGAGGATGTCCGCCGGCATCAGATCCGGCGTGAACTGGATCCGAGAGAAGCGCAGGTCCAGCGCCTGCGCAAGCGTGCGGACCAGCAGGGTTTTGCCGAGCCCCGGCACGCCTTCGAGCAGCACGTGGCCGCCGGCCACGAGCGCGGTGACCACCAGATCGAGGAGCGACTCGTGTCCGACGATGACCCGGCCGAGCTCCTGACGCACGGCGGCGAACGACCGGCGAAACTCGTCCACGTCGCGGGATCCGGCCGGCTCTGTCACGGTGTGCCTCCCTGGGTCTCGAAGTACTGGCGGACAAGCTGCAGGAACGTCGGTGGCAGCGGCGCCTCCGACATGGCGCGGTCGAGCTCGTGCGCGACCGCAGCCGGCGGACGCCCCGCGGGCAGACGCGACGTTCCCCCCTGCCCCGGCGCGACGATCTCCCTCATCGACGACGGGCCTTCACCCGGAACACCCTGGACGTGCACCTGCACGCGCGTGCCCTGAAGCCGTGGCGTCGCCGCCCCGAGTTGCGGGCCGGTGCCCTGGCCGGGCAGGCTCCCCTGGTTCGGACCCGGCGGCGGCGGCGCTCCGGTCTCGTCGGTCGTCCCCGACGGCGGATTCGGTCCGGACGCCTGTGGCGGTGGCGCGCTCGGAGACGGCTCGCCGGACACCGGGACGTTTGCGCCCCCAAGTGGGCCCTGCTCGGCGATGCGCGCCGCGGACTGCTGCACGTTCTGCCGCGCATCGCCGAGCGCTTGCTCGTCGCCGACCATACGCTCCAGCCCCTGGAGGTCCTGCATCGCCTCGTTGAGCGACCCGGAGGCCGCCGAGAGATGACCTTGGGCCGCTTCCTGGCGCGCCTGGTTGATGCGCTCGCGCGTGGAGACCGGAGCGTTCATCTGGTCGAGCGACTCCGCCAGCGCTCGCAGTTGTGTCGAGAGGGACTGCGGGTCAACCGGGGCGCCGCCGCGCTCGAGCTGGCCCGTGAGCGCCCGCACTTGGCGCACCGCGGCATCCAGGCGCTGCAGGCGTTGGCCGTCCGCACCGGCTTGGGCCGCCGACGTCGGTCGCGACGACGCCCCCGGCGCGTTGGTCTGCGGCAGCGATGCGTCGAGTTGACGCTGCAGGAGATCCTGCGCCGCACCCAGTTGCCGGCCCACGTCTCGCAGCAGACCGAGGGCCTGCTCGCGATCGACCCGCGGCCCCTCGAGACGACGGCCGAGCGCCTGCACTTGGGGCGCGAGGCGCTGGGCTTCCGGCAGCGCCTGCGACCGGCCCACCGCCTCGAGTCGCCGGCCGGCGGCGATGACCGACTGCCCTTCGCGATGGACGACGGCGAGCGCCTTCGCTGCGGGCGTCGCGGGCAGCGACCATCCGACTAGAAAATGCGCCCACAGCAGGAGCAACAGGCACGCGGCGCCCGCGAGCCACGTCTCCCGCGGCACCCGGAGCGGCGCCACAGCCCGCGGCTCCACGCCCTGCGCCGCGATCACGGCGTCGGCCACTTGGAGGCGCGCCAATCCCGCCGGTTGGGGGGAGCGCGCCAGCAGCTCGACGGCCGTGCTCAGCCGGTCACACAGGCCGGCGCGGCGATCGGCGATCTGCGCCGCGACAGACGCCGACGGGCGACACCGCCACACCAGCACGGACCACGTCGCCGCGAGGATCGCGCCGAGCGCGACCGCGGACCGGCCGAGCGGAAATGGCACCGGGACGATCATCGTCGCGAGTGCCCACAGGAGCAGCCCGCCGCCCGCGGCCGCTCCCGCGCGCGCGACGATGCCCCACGCCGCAGCGATCCCGGTCCGCACCGCGATTCGGTGGAGCAGCGCGTGCAACTCGATCGCCTCGTGGGTCACGCCACGCCGAACCTCCGTAATGCGACGTGCGCCAGACCGCTGCACGCGAGCCCGAGCGCTGCGTAGCACACGGCGGCCTGGATGGGAAACATCCCGGCAACCGCCCAGGTCACGGCCACCACCGGGTTCGTCCACTGAACCTCGGCCGGAAGCGCCAGGGTGGCCACGAACAGGAGGACCAGCGTCGCCCAGTGCGCGAGCGTGCGTGCGAACTCCGACTCGAACAGAATGCTGTAGAGCAGTCCGATCTGCGCCACGGCCCATGCCTGCACGACCACGAGCGCGAACACGGCCGCGAGACCCGCGACCGGCGCTTGCCGGATTCCGGACGCGAGCACGAGCAGCGGGGCGCCGAGGAGCAGCCAGTACACGATCGTGGCGAGCGACGCCAGGCTCTTCCCGACCACGATCGTCCCGCGCGAGAACGACCCGAACGCGAGATCGATCGCCGGCCGCTCCCCCTCAACGGCGATCTCTTGCACCGCGCACGCCGACGCGAAATACGTGACGAGCACCACCTGCACCCCCAGCAGCGCCATCCCAAGGCCGACGGGGTTGCGGGACGGATCGATCTGGTTGAGTTCGGGCGGCAGCCCGAGCAGCATGAGCAACGCGAGAATGCCGAGATACAACAGCTCCATGGCGAG
>DASQGM010000201.1:0-4292 GCA_035632615.1 bacterium
CACCGTGGACGTCCGCGTCCCCCGGTAACTGACCCGGCTGAGCGCGGTCGCGGCCGCGCGGAGCCACTCGAGGGCGACCCCATCGACCGCCGGCGGAGGCGTGGCCGGTTGGGTCTGCGCCGAAGGCGAGAGGGCGACACCGATGAGGCTCCACCCCATCACGCCGATCGCCAGGACGGCGATTCGGCGGCGGGCCAGCGCGATCATGTTACCGACGAGGCGACTCCGGGGTGGAGGTATCCGAGGTCACGAAGGTGGGTGCCGCCTCGTCCCCGAGCGGCCGGTCGACCGACAGCATGAGGTACTCGCGGACGTACGCGTCCGTGTCGAGGGGCGTCTCCCGGGGCATGAGCCGGTCGGCGATCCACGCGGTCGGAAGCCCCAGGATCAACAGCAGCGTCGCGCACGCGAGGGCGACGCGAAACGGCGGGCGAACGGAGAACCACGCGAGCGCGCCGCGGCGTGGCGCGCGTGCGGTTTCTCGCTGCAGCCGCCAGTGCAACCGCTCCGCAAGGCCCTCCGGCATCGCCGGCTCCGGCAACCCGCGCAGCGTCCGCTGCAGCGCCTGCAATTCCTGGTAGGCGCGGCCGCAGCTCCCGCACACCTCGAGATGAGCCTCGACCCGCTCGAGGTCGCCCGCGTTCAGCGCGCCGTCGAGATAGGCGGAGAGGCGATCGGTGACGTGTTCGTTCACTCCTGGCTCCTTCTCATGAGATGAGGCCGCAGCGCGTGCCGGAGCATCTCCCGGGCCCGGTGCAAACGCGACCGCACCGTGCCGACCGGACACCCAACCGCGGCCGCGATCTCATCATACGATAGGCCCTCCACGTCCGCAAGCACGACGGCCGTCTTGAACTCCTCCGGCAGCCGGTCCAGCGCCGCCTGGATCGGCCCGTCCAGATCGGTGACCTCGGTCAGCTGCTGGGGATCGTCGCGCGTGTCGCCGATCAGCGTGACGAGCGCGTCGCCGCTCGCCCCGACCGGCGCGTCCAGCGACGTCTCGGGGCGCCGTCCTCGGCGCCGCACCCGGTCGATGTGGGTGCGGGTCATGATCCGGTAGACCCAGCGGTCGAAGTACGTCCCCGGCTGGTACCGGTCGAAGGCGCGGAACGCCTCGACCAGCGCCTCCTGGACCAGATCCTCGGCGTCGTCGGCGTTGCCCGCGAGACGGTAGGCGACGCGGTGAATACGCCGCAGGTGGCGGTGCAGCAGCTCCTCGAACGCGGCGAGACGGTGGGTGCCGCTTCGGTCGGCCGATCCGGACGTCACCTCCGTTCCCCCCGCGAGCCCGTCCAGCGCGAATACCGCGTCACCCATTTCCCGACCCCCTCGGTGGCACCTTCGCGACATAGCGCCGGCGGGGGGCCGAAAGTTCCCGTGCGCGGGAGTTCAGCGGGTCGGCACGCCCCCGCCGAGGAGCGCCTCGCGAAACGCCTGAACGCACGTCGACGGGGTGATCCCCACGATGAGGTCCCCCGCTTCGAACATGGTGTCGCCGGAGACGACCTCGGCGGTTTCCCCTCGCACCAGGATCGCCAGCGCGCAGTTCGGCGGCAGCGGGAGGTCCCGGACGCGCCGGTGCAGGGCCGGCGCGCCGGCCGTCAGGGCGACCTCCACCAGCTCGAGGTTGCCGCGGCGCAGGGCGGTCAACGGGATGACGTCGGCGACCTCGACCTCCTGTTCGATCAGGCTGTAAATCAGCTTCGTGGAGCTGACCGTCTCGTCGATCCCCAGAAGCTGGAACGTCACCTCGTTCTTGGGGTTGTTGATGCGGGCGATCACACGCTGCACCTGGAACTTCCGTTTCGCCATCTGGCAGATCACGAGGTTGTCCTCATCGTCGCCCGTGACCGCGGCAACGAGGTCGGCCCGCGCGGCGCCGGCCTGGTCGAGCGTGGTCACCTCGCACCCGTCCCCGAGAATGACGCTGTCCCCAAACGTCTCCTGCAACAGGTCGTACCGCTGGCGTGATTTCTCGATCAGGGTCACCTCCTGCCCCGCGGCGTGCAGCGCCTTGGTCAGGTAGTACCCGACTTTGCCTCCCCCGGCGACGATCACGTACATCTTGTCACCGGCTCCTTTCCGGCACGGCGCCCGCCGACCCGCGCGACCCGGCGCTCGGCGTGCCGCGGACCGCCTGGTAGTCTTCCACGCTACGGTACGGAACGCCGAGGAGATAGTCCCGGCACATCCCCGCCCCCAGGAGCGTCGGGCTGATCGTGTCGATGCCGAGCTCTCGGTACGCTTCGGCCCGCAGCGGATCGTAGATCCGCGCGATGACCCGGGGCACCCTGAACCGCACCTTGACGATCTGCGCAGACATGATGTTGGTGTTGTCCCCGTTCGTCGTCGCGGCAAAGCCGCCCGCCCGCTCGATTCCGGCCTTGCGCAGCACGTCCTCGTCGATCCCGATCCCGAGGATCATCTTGCCCTTGAACCCGCGCGCGAGCCGGCGAAACGACTCCCGATTCCTGTCGATGACCGCCACTGAATGCCCCTCGGACTCGAGGGCCATCGCCAGCGTCGCGCCGACCCGCCCGCATCCGAGGACAACTACGTGCATCGCCATACGCCCCCTTTGCCTATATGCCCGCCTGTTCCGTTACACCGGACGCGGAGGCGCTTCCTGCCCCCGCCCCGCCTCCCCTGCCAGATCCCCGTCCGGCGGAGAGGCGGTCGCCCCGATGCTGGTCTCGGCGAGCCGGTCGATGATGACCTCACACGGCGCCTGACGGAGCAGCGACTCGGCGGCGCGCGCCGTCGAGCCCTCGAGCAACCCAGCGCCCGGCGAGATGCCCATCACGATGAGGTCGACGTCGTTGTCCCGCGCGGCCCGGGCGATCCCTTCGCCGGCCTCGCGGGCGCGGACGATCTCCCCTTCGACGTGGAGATCGTGCATCTCCACGATCTGCTTCGCCCGCTCGAGGCTCGCGGTCGCCTGCTCCTCCACGTCCGGCAGCGGCACGCCGAGCGACAGCGTACGCGGCACCTCGACGATGTAGCTCAGACGGATCGACGCCTTCTGAAGCTGGCCGAGCCGGCTCGCGAGTTCCACCGCACGCTCCGAGTAGTACGCCTCGAGAATCGGCACGAGAATCGTGCGCACCGCGCCGACGGATTGGACGGCGCGCGCCACCTCCGCAGAGACCGGACGAGGAACCCGAAGCATCCACAGCAACAGCGCCGCCAGCGCGGCGGCGAATGCGGCCGCGAGGATCGTGCCGAGCACGCTGACCTGCACCGCCGCGGTCACGACGCCCGGTGTCCGCGCCGCAGGTACGCGACGACGAACGAGAGCCGGTAGACGCCGAGCCCCACGAAGCATCCCCCCACCAGGATCGCGGTGAGGTGAACGCCGAGCGGCAGGGTGCGCGCCAGGATCACCACACCGAGCGCGACCATGAGGACGCTCGACACCGTCCGGTAGCCGTCCGTCCAGGTGAAGCGCGGCGCCTCATGCATGGGGCTGCGCCTTCGCGAGCCGCCGGTCGCGCTGGGCCAGCGCGAACTCATACTGCTCGAGCAAATCGTGCTCCTCGGCGTCCTTGAGAATGACGCGCTGCTGCTCCTCCCAGTGGTGCGCGATGTTCCCGGTCACGGGCAGCCGCTGGCGCCGTCGGTACAGCACGTAGTACACCAGACAGACGAGCACCCACGCCGGGCCGGCGATCCGGCCGATCGCGTGGGTCAGCACGACCTCGGTCAGCGTGAACAGCACCCCGACGAGGCCGAGGAACCCAACGATCGGGATCATGATGGTCGTGCCGCCGTGCTGCCACGCGATGTTCACCGGCACCCGGTACGGCCGGGGCGTGTAGGGGTCGCGGAACCGTAGGGCGATCAGCGCGATGAACACGAGCGTGTACCCGAGCGTCGCCCCGAACGCGTACATGTTCGCGAGCGCGTCCACCGCGCTCGGCGTCAGGAACGCGAGCAGTGCCTCCAGCAGACCGATCCCAGAGAAGATGATGATCGCGCGCACCGGCGTGCGATACCGCGGGTGCACGCCGCGCAGCCACGACGACGCGAGGTTGAGGCGGCTCATCGAGTACACCAGCCGGCTCGAGCCCATGACGCCCGCGTTCGCGGAGATCAACAGGACGACCGCGCCGAGGATCGCGGCGAGCGGCCCGGCGAACGCGCCGACGACCGGCAGCCGGCTGCCGAACAGCGCCACCGAGTCGCCGACATCCTTCGCGTAGGCCTGCCACGGCAGAATCCCGAGCGCCGTGATCGAGAAGAAGACGGCGAACAGGAACACGCTGCCGATCAGCCCGATCGACGTGCGGGGG
>DASQGM010000202.1:0-9850 GCA_035632615.1 bacterium
CGCCCTGTCCGCTGCTACCACCCTGTCCTCCATTGCCACCGTTACCACCGTTACCGCCATTGCCGCCGGCGCCCCCGGACCCGCCCGCTCCCCCGTTGCCGCCAGCACCGCCATTCCCGCCGGCCCCAACGGTCGTGCGGCTCACCATCCCTGTCCACTGCTGAACGCAATCGGTGCCGACGGCCCGACTGAACGCAAGGGTATTCTCAAGCACCCGCACCCCCTGAATCCGCGTGGTCCCGCCCTGTCCGACTTGATCCATGTACCCGGTAACGTCCCCGACCGGTGTCGCGGTGAGCGTGAGCGAGCCATGCCGTCCTCCACAACACCACCAGCGCCATGCCCCGACGATCTCGGCGCGCGAGAGAGGGGCGGCCGCGGCTTCGGCATCGACGAGCGCACCATGGCCCCGTTCGGCGGACCCTGGGGGCGCACCCGTGACCCCGCAGAGCACGCCGGCCGCCACGAGGGCGGTCGCGACCAGCGCCCCCCACGACTTCCTTCGACGCAGAAAGTGCCGCACTCTACCCATGAGACTCCCCGGATGGCGGGCGAGATGACGCGCCTCGAACCTGTCCTGATGCTATCCTACTATATATACGGGCGTCCCTACCGTTTTGTGCGGTGGCTCGAGCTGAGCGGCCAGGCGCCCCGGAGACGCGGGTCGACGGCTGCTTTGCCGCATCGACATCGTGGGTAAGATCACATAGGATCATAGAGACGCCCGAGCATACGCGTCGTCATCAGGTCGGACGGCGATAGGTCCCACCCAGGAGCGACATCATCGACGCGAGCATCTGGATTCCACCGACCGCCTTCGTCCTCGGCGGCGTCGTGGCGGGATTGATCGTTGAGAGAGCCATCCTCCCACGAATCGCGCGGTACGTTGCCCGCCGCGAAGGGGGCGTCGAGGATCTCGTCGTCACCGCGCTCCGGGGCATCGTGTTCGTCTGGTGCGTGGCGGTGGGCCTGTACGGCGCCGTGCTCAGCACGCGCATCGCGCCCGAGTGGTCGAGGCTGTCTCAGAAACTCCTCGTCGTCGTCGCCATCGCGTCCGTAACGCTCGTCGTAGCGCGCATCGCCGCCGGAGCCGTCGGCCTGTACAGTCGCCATCTGTATCGCCACGGACGCGGCCCCGACATGCTGTCCCCCACGATCATCACGAACTTCAGTCAGTTGCTCGTGTTTCTGGTGGGGACGCTCATCGGTCTTCAGTCGCTGGGCATCGCGGTCACGCCGATCCTGACCGCGCTCGGCGTCGGCGGGTTGGCGGTGGCGCTTGCCCTGCAGGAAACGCTCTCGAACCTGTTCTCCGGGTTGTATATCATCACCGCCCGCCAGATCCGGCCGGGCGACTACGTGAAGCTCAACACCGGCGAAGAAGGGACGATCGTCGACATCACGTGGCGGAGTACCAAGATCAGGGAGGGCCCAAACAACATGGTCATCGTGCCCAACGCCAAGTTGGCGTCCGCGACCGTCACGAACTACTACGAGCCGGACCGCGAGATCGCCGTGCCCGTGCGGATGGGCGTCAGCTACGAGAGCGACCTCGCCGCGGTGGAGCGGATCACGCTCGACGTCGCTCGCGAGGTGCTCCGGGACGCGCAGGGCAGCGTGCGCGGCTTCGAGCCGGTCCTCCGGTATCACACGTTTGGGGACGCGAGCATCGACTGCACCGTGGTGCTGAGGGCGCAAGACATCGGCAGCCAGGACGCGGTGAAGCACGAGTTTGTGAAGCGGCTGCACGCCCGCTACCGATCCGAGGGCGTGCGGTTTCGGTCCGAGACCGGCATCTCGCTGCACGACGCGCGCGCCGGTCTCGCGCCACGCGTCGGCACAGTCGAACGGCGGTAGGATCGGGTCCTTGCGGAACGAGTTTCCTGGGCGAGCGCGCACCACGGTGCTCAGAGGGGAGCGGTTATGAAGAGGATCGCCGCGAGTCTGCTGCTCTTGTCGCTGATCGCCGGTCCTGCGACGATCGCGTGGCCACAGTCGGATTCCGGATTTCCCCCGACCTGCAGCCAGCCTCATCCGAGCTACGTGTGCGTCCGGTTGTGGAACCAACTTCCGGACGCCACGGTTGCGTTCTTCATCGACCAAGCCGCCCAGGGATCCGCGGGCCCAGGACAATCGATCTACGGCACCGCCCCCTCCGGCACGCATCACGTCGCCGCAACGGTAGTCAGCGATCCGGCCGACCATCAGCGGCAGACCGGACGGACCCTCGTGTGGGCGCCTGGAGCCAACGCTACCTACTGCATCTTCGAACCCTCCAAAGGAGGGTGTTGAACGGCGCGCCTGTCGCGGCGGCAGACACGGAGACGGGGCCCCCGCGCCACCGAGGGCCTCGCCCGTGAAACGTCCGCCCGATCGACTCAGTGGTTCCCGTGGTCCCAAGGGCGGTTGGGTCCCCGTCCCGAGTCCCAGGGACGATCGTAGCGCCACTGCCTGTCGGGATCTCCTCGCCGGAACCGTTGATTGTTCGCGCACCAATTGTCGGTCCGGCGGTCACGTCCCCAGCGGCCGTAGCGGTCCGCCCGCGAGGTGCACTGGGCCATCCAATTCTGGTGATACCAGCTCCAGTTGCGGTCGCCGTCCCGGTACGACGGGGCCGGCCGGTAGTACTGGGCGGTCACGCCCACAGCCGGAACCGCCGCCTGCACAGGTATGCCGCTGAGCGAGATACATGCCGCCGCGGCGAGCACCATCGGTGCCAGTCGCTTGCCGATGAACGTGCGCATGGTTTGTCCTCCCACGGTGACAATCCCGGCCGACTGCTCGGCCGGCCCGTACGAGGCGGCCTTCCCTCATCTCCGAACGCCCTGGCGCCGTGATGCTGGGCGCCGTGCTCACCCCTCGCTTCCGGGCGATAGAGTCTATCTCCGCCTCTACCGGTATCATCGCGCGGAGTTATCGAGACCACGTGAATGGCTGATGAAGACCTCGCGAAGATCTCGTGAACACGCCGCCGCCGTGGGCCCGGCGCAAACGCACACGCGCCGGCACGCCGCCGACCCGAGCGCGTCGGTGGGCCTAGGCGGCGTACGCCGTCGAGATAATCCCGGCCACGCCGAGGCTCTTCAGCGCCGCCTCCAGCTGGCCGTCCTCGCCCCGGGAAACCTCGGCGACCGTTAGGCTCACTCGGACACCCGGCGTGATACCGACCCCCTCGATCTGTTCGTGCTGCGGACCGGTCACCTGGGACACCGTCACCTCAATGCCGCCGTCGGGCAGGGGGTAACGCATCGCCACGCCGAGCGCGCCGGCGGTCTTCTCCCCGATGAGCGTCGCACGGTGCGCATCACGCAGGCCCGCCGTGAGCAGCTCCGCCGTCGACGCCGTGCCGTCGTCGACCAACACGACCAGCCGGGCACGGTCGACGATCGGCGCGCCGGTCGACGTGAGTTCCGCGGGTGGTTGTGCGCGCTCCACCGTGTGCGCCAGGAGCGTCCCCGGCGGCAGAAACGCGCCGGCCACGACGCTGCCCTCCCTGATCAGTCCTCCCCCGTTGTTCCGCAGATCCAGAATCACCGACGAGATGGCCCCCTGTGACGCGAGGGAGCGGAGCGCGCTCCGGATCTCGTGCCCGGCGCCCCTGGGAAACCCGAACAACCGCACGTAGGCCACGCCCGGCCGGATGAAGTACGCGTCGACCGGGGGAATTTGGATCGCCTGTCGCACGACGGAAACCGTGAGCGTCTGATCGCGCCGCTTCACCGTCATGCTGACCGCGGAACTCGCAGACCCGCGAATCAGAGGAACGAGGTCGCCCGCCGTCATCCCGCTGACGTCCTTCCCGTCCACCCGCAGGATCCGGTCGAATCGCTGGAGCCCCGCCCGCGCCGCCGGCGCCCCGGGAAAGGCGGCGGCGACAAACGCCACGGTCGTGCCGTCCGTGTCCTTGATGCTCTTGACGTACACTCCGATGCCCGCGTAACTCGCCTGACCCGCCAGGTTTCGCTGAAATTCGGCAAACGCGGCGGCCGTGTAGTAGTTCACGTGGGAATCGTGCAACGACGCCAGCATCGCGCGAGTCGCGGCGTAGGCCAGATCCGAGGGCGCCCCGCCCTTCCCCGCCTGAGCCGCGCGGTCGAACTCGGCGAGGAACATGCGCGACGCGGATGCGCCCGCCGTCCCTTGGGGGATATCGGGCAGCGCGTCGGTGTCGAGACCGGTCGCCGTCCGCAACGCCCCGATCGCCGTATTCAAGAGCCCCACGTCATCCACCGTCTTGACGTAGTTCTGATCCAACGCACGGAGGGCGGCCACCACGAGGCTCCCGTCCACCGCGTACGCGGGCAGAAGCGCGAGACCGCAGCACACCGCGACGACGAGGACGACCGGCCCCCGCCATGTTGCGCGACATCCCATACCTTCCCTCCTTCGCAACGCCAGGGTTCACTAATTGTGCGTCACGCCGAGTATCCCTGCACCTTCCCCGAATCTCGCGCCGCAAGGCTCCCGCACGCGGACCACCGTGTCCTGTCCGGCGGACGAACTGGGTATGTGGCAGGGGGGGAAGCAACGACCTGGCACGGTGCGGGGTGAGGAGCGGAGATGCACCGGGTCTTGAAACGAGCGGTGACGAGGATGTTACCGGAGCCCGTGGTTGACGCCATCGTCATCATGAAAGGCTACAAGCGGCAGTTCGGAGTCCTTCCGAACCTGGTCCGCCCTCGGACGCTCAACGAGAAAATCGTCCGCCGCATGCTCTTTGATCGCCGGCCGATCTTGACGCAACTTGCGGACAAGTACGCGGTCCGCGAGTACGTCAAGACGCGAATCGGCGAGCACCTGCTGCCGACTGTGTATTGGGTGACGACGTCCCCCGAAAACATCCCGTTCGACGATCTTCCCACCCAGTTTGTCGTGAAGCCGACGCACGGCTCCGGTTGGGTCCACATCGTCCAGGACAAGGCACAACTGAACCAGCACGAGGTCATCGACATGTGCCGCCGGTGGCTCAGCCAGAACTACTACTACTGGGAGCGGGAACGCGTGTACAAGAACATCGAGCCGCGCATCATCGTTGAGGAGTTGATCAACGACGGCACCGGACCCGCCCCCATTCGGTACAAGGTGCTGGTCTTCGGCGGACGCGCGCACGTCATCATGGTCATCTCGGGCGTGCCCGACGATCTCCGGTGCGGCCTGTACGGAAGGTCCTGGGAGGACACGGGAGTCACCTACGCAGGGACGAAACGCACGGACAAACCGCTCCCGCGGCCACCACACCTGGACGAAATGCTCCGGTACGCGGAGATCCTCGGCGACGGACTCGATTTCGTCAGGGTCGATTTGTACGACACCCCCGACAAAGTGTACTTCGGAGAGATTACCACGACCCCGTTGGGGGGGAGGATGCCGTTCGATTCGCTCGAGTTCGACCGACAGTTGGGCGACCTCTGGGACACGACGCACGGTCCGCGGTCGTGACCGCCGCGGCGCGGCACGGGCGGTCGTGGGGGATCGCCTGCGCGTCCGGGTTGCCGGCGGAGGCTACGCGAGTTGCCGTTTCCGCGACGCGTGCGTGCGAACGCGATCCCAGATCTGCTGATCGACCCGCTGCGTCGGGTAGCGGAGGGTCGCCCGCGGCGGTTGGAGCGTGATCTTCCCCTCGGAGATCGCCCAGCACCGCCGAAGCACTCGATTAACGGCGGACAGCACGTCCGGGGTCCCGTGCAGGACCAGACGCCCGCTGCGCGGGAACGCGGGCGCCGGCCAATTCCCGTCCAGGTACCCGGCGAGGAACGGCGCGATCAGGTCGTTCGGGATATCATCGAGCAGCGCTGGGTCTTCGCCGTGGAAGTCGGACGGAATCCCCCACGGCATCAGCGCGTGGCACAGACTCGGCTCCCGCACATACACCTGCCACCCGAGCAAGCTGCTTTGACAGTACTCCTGCCGCACGCGCGGGCCCGTGATATCTTCCATGAACCTGGCCATGTGCTTCTCGGCCCGGTCACCCAACGTCACGACGACCGCCATCGACGGACCCTGGCCGGAAATACGCCCGGCGGCCGTCAGGAATCCCACCCAGTAGAGCTGCATCTCCGCCGGCGCATGCCCGTTCGGGACGGTGCGCAGCGTGAGGATTTCCGCGGGATTCGACAACCGCCCGTGGTTCGCCGGTGCGAGGACGCGGTTGACGATCGCGATCGGAAACTGGCACAGCTCCGCGATCTCCGTGGCGCCCAAGCCCTTTCGGGCGGCCGCGCGAATCCTGGTGATCTGGGCGCGCGCCTCAGGGGCCAGTTCCCGTCCCCGCAGGGTCATATGCCGGTGCCCGAGGTCGCGCGGTCTTGCTCGGCGGGATCGGAAACTGG
This sequence comes from bacterium, assembly GCA_035632615.1. Taxonomy (GTDB): domain Bacteria; phylum Sysuimicrobiota; class Sysuimicrobiia; order Sysuimicrobiales; family Segetimicrobiaceae; genus JAJPIA01. Next base: position 6,330 of record DASQGM010000202.1, read on the forward strand.
TGAGGTCGTTTCCGCAGCGGGCGACGTCGTGTCGGAGCGAGACTGCTTCCGTGCGAGCTTCGCGTCGCGCTTGGCTTTCTGCTTCAGTTCTCGCGCTCGTTTCGCGGCATTGTAGTTTGGTCGCTTCACCCATCACGCTCCCTTGTACCGTGATGCCTACAGTATAACATTCGGCCCACGACCGCATCGCGTTGTCCATCTCAACGGCCGAGGCCCCTAAGGACCTCCCACACCACACGGTGAGCCGCCCCGCGGAAGCGCCCCCACTCGGCCCATGAACGCTCGAACTCCTGGGAGAAGTCGTCGGGCAGGGCTTCGAGCCGGGCCGCGACCGTCGGCAACTCGTCCCGGGTAACGACACGGAACCCCGCGATCCGCTCCTCGGGATCCTCGGGCCGTGGCTCATCGGTTCCGTTCAGCAGAAAGGCGTACGTGAAGAATTCGGACAGCGTCCTGCCGTCATGGTACCCGATGATCGCGAGGAACGTGACGATGGGACTGTCAAGACCGGTTTCCTCGCGCACCTCGCGGCGCAACGCCTCAAGCACCGGCTCCCCTTGCCGGATCCCGCCCGTGGGCAACCGGTAGACGTTCGACGGATAGTAGTCCTTGGTCACGGCAAGGATCCCGCCGGACGCGACGCGGATCACCATGCATACCTCTCCCGCGCGCGTCGCCGCGGCGTTGGCAAGAAAACGATTCATGCCGAGGCGCACGGTGTGCGTGCGGGGGACGCCGTAGCGAGTGCCGAGCGCCTCGAGCTCGGCGCGGACCGCGCTGGAGAACGGGAGGTGCGCCACCAACGCTACCCTATCCCACGAACCAGTATGGGTGGTGATGCGCGGAGTAGCAGAGAGCCTACACGAGCCGAAGCGCAGGCAAAAACCGCCTCCGCCTCGGACGGATGCAGCCGGTCCAGCACGTTACAAGATCTCGCATCCTATTGGCCACTATAGGAAGCCTCGCTCGGGTCTGTCAACCGCCGTCGCAGTGCAGCACACTGGACAGGATCCGAGAGTTCGGAGCCTGCCGGCGTTCGGCAGGACGTCATCACCGAACATCTGGAACCTACCGTCGTGACCGTCACCGAACGCCTGCGGGACATCAAGGAGAAGCTCGCCCGCTGGGCGTACCTCTCGCACCATCCGGAGGCCGAACGCGACATGCACTGGCTGTTGGGACAACTCGACGAGCACCGTGCTCACATCGCGCGGCTGGAGGAGCGACTCAAGCAGTACGAGTGGGCGTTTCGCCTCCCCTGAGGACCTCGATCGCGGACCCACCGCGGTGCCGCACATTGTCGGGAGGTTTCGGGCAGGATGTTTCTACCGAGGCGATTTTTCGGGGAACTGTTACGGTATCTTCATGCGCTGTGACATATAATACAGGGGTTGGAAGTGGCGCGCCCGGAGGGATTTGAACCCCCGACCTACGGATTCGTAGTCCGGCGCTCTATCCGCTGAGCTACGGGCGCACACAGTCAACCGCAGCACGTCAATACTAGCAAATAGTACACGCTTTCTCCAGGCATCTCAAGCGGAGAAGCGCGGGTCATTGGGGCTCGGGGAATACGGTCGCACAGAGACCCGTTGCGCTCAAAAAGAGTGGGTACGTCCTCCGGCCCGCAGCCAGAAACGGACGCGGCCGGCACGTGAGGAGGCGGCGGACATGCGGCGGTTGTTCGGGGTCACGCTGGCGTTGCTGATGGTCGTGGCGGCAGGCGCGAGCGCGTCCGCCCAGGGTGCCCCGGCCGCAGGGCCCGTCGCACCGGGCCAGGCGGTCGGAGGTTTCCGACTCGGGCAGAACGTCACCGACATGGTCACGTCGCTCGGGCCGATTCACTCGGAGGACGACATTCCCGGAAGCAATCTGACCGCCTATTTCTGGCCGCTCAAGCGACTCGGCGCGATCGCCGACAAGAACTCGAGCAAGGTCGTGGCGCTCGTCGTGTCCTTGGACGACGCGTACCGCACCGAGAAGGGTGTCGCCGCCGGAACGGAAATGGATTCCGTGCGCACCGCGTACGGGCACGAGGACAGTGTGGACAGCCATGAGGACGACGACACGCTGGTGTATGATCACATCGGCGTGGCGTTTCTCGTGGACAAGTCGGGAGCGCTCGGCAGCCGCGTCTCCGCGATCTTCGTGTTCAACCCGGGGCAGTACAAGACGATCTTCCAGCAGGGGCAGTAGCTCGGGAAGGCGCTCGGGGCCGCAGGTCCCGGATGACCGGGTTCAGCGGATACCCGGCACCCCGGACCTGCGGCTTGGCCGGCGGAGCCGGCTGCCCGCGCTTCCCTGGCCGACACGCTCGCCGTTCAATCCTCCCACGCCGCCCACCCGAGCGACCCGTCGCGATCGGTGGACGCTAGTTTGACGCCTTGGCGAACCGGGAGCCCGTGGGGCCGGCGCCTCGGATGACGCCCCCGCGTAGATCGACGATCTCGTGCCGCGGCCCGACTCCGTTTCCGTTCCCGACAGCAGGCGCGATCGCGAGCACCGAGAGCACCCGATGGACGTCGTCTACCCCGGCTACACGATGCCGCGCGGCCGTCTGCGGAGGCCGGTGCCCCACCTTGACGGTGACGGCGGGTTCCGCGAGCGCGACAAACACGTCTTCGTCCGCCCGGTCATCTCCAACGTAGATCGGGTGGACCTGAGTGGACCAAACGTCGCCAAACGCCTCGATCAGGATCCTCCGCACCGCGGAACCCTTGTTCCACGACACGTCCGGCCGGAGCTCAAAGGCATACGTGCCGAGGTGCACGGCGATCTGCCCCGCGGGCGCCTGCCCGCTTTCCTCGAACACTGCGTCCCGGACCCGTTCGATGAACGCGCTCGGCGTGTGGCGGTAGTGCACGGTGAGCGTCAGCCCCTTGTCCTGGAGCCAGGCGCCGGGGATCACACGCAGCCGTCGCTCCAACCGACGGCCGCACGCCTCGAGCGCGGGGCGGGCCCGCTCGGCCTCCGGCAGCACCCACGACCGCCCACGCCCCCAGATCTCAAGGCCGTAGTTCCCCGCGTACACGATATCGTCGAGGCCGATGCGGTTGCGCAGATCCTCGACCGAGCGCCCGCTGACGATGGACACGAGCCCGTGAGGACGCGCCGCTAGCCGCGTGAGCATCGCCCGCGCGCCTTCGGGCAGGCGCACACGCGTGGGATCCTCGTCGAACGGCACCAGCGTGCCGTCGAAGTCCAGGAACAGGGCGAGCGGGCGCCCGCTGGACGCCGCCCGCACGACGGTCGTCACGGTCTCGGCCTTGGGCCGAACCGACCTGCCCGCGTCGATCAGGCGCGCCGCAGCCTCCAGATGCTTCCCCATCCAATGGTACACATCGTGCGCGATGAGATGACTCCGGAGATATTCCATGCGCTGCCGCCGCTCCTCCGCGGGCATCTCGAGCGCGCGGGCGATCGCCGCGGCGCAGCCTCCGGCGTCGTACGGATTGATCGACACGGCACCCATCAGCTCGTCGTGTGCGCCGGCGAACTCGCTGAGCAGCAGGGCTCCCGGCTCA
>DASQGM010000203.1:0-2339 GCA_035632615.1 bacterium
CGTACGCGGTGCTCGATCCCCGCATCCGGTACGAGGGCGGTGCGTGAGCCGCCGCCACCCCGCCGAGCGCGTCCGGGTGACCCTCAGCACGGCGGTCGTCGCCGCGGTCGTGGTCGCCGCCGCGGCGCCCTGGTTGTTCACCGGCAGCGACCCCCTGCTGATGCACCCGTCGACCCCGTTCGCGGGGCCCGGCGGCGCGCACCCGCTGGGGACGGACGAGTTCGGCCGGGACATCCTGGCGCGGCTGGTCTACGGGGCGCGGGCATCGCTCGAGGTCTCGGCGGGCTCCGTGCTGCTCGCCGGGTCCGTCGGCACGCTCCTCGGCGTCGTGGGCGGGTACCGGTTAGGCGCGTGGGAGGCGGTTACGATGCGGTCGGCGGACGTCATTCTGTGTTTTCCGCCGATTCTGCTCGCGATGCTGGTCGCCGGATTTCTTGGCGCGGGGGCCGGGCACCTGATCCTGATCATTGGCTTCCTGTACGTGCCGCAGTTCAGCCGGCTCGCGTTCGCGCAGACGCTCGCGGTGCGGCAGGGAGAGTTCGTGGAGGCCGCGCGGGCCGCCGGCGCCTCGACCGGCCGCATCCTCGCGCGTGCGATCCTGCCGAACGTCGTGGGGCCGATCGTCATCCAAGCGTCGCTCTCGGCGGCGTCGGCGATGCTGCTGGAGTCCGGCTTGAGCTTTCTCGGGCTCGGGGTGCTGCCGCCCGCGCCGTCGTGGGGCTTGATGATCGCGACCGCGCGCAACTATATGTTCCAGACGCCGTACTACGTGTTGTGGCCGTCGGTCGTGCTCAGCGTGACGATCCTCGGCATCAACACCCTCGGCGACGCGCTCCTCGACCATCTCGATCCGCGCAGGCGCCTCGGGTAGGAAGGGTGGATCCGGGGACGAACGGAGCCGCGGGTCGTCGGATCGGCGGCGAGCTCACACAACGCACGGGGGTGACGCGTGAACATCGCGGAAGCATCGTGGGTAGACGTCGAAGAACGGGTGCGGCACAGCACGTGCGCCCTGATTCCCGTCGGCGCTGTCGAAGTGTACGGGCCGCATCTTCCGCAGGGCACCGACGGGATCGTCGCCGCCGCGGTGTGCGAGCGGGCCGCCGCACGGGCGGGCTGCCTGGCGGCGCCGCTCGTGCCGGTCGGCTGGTCCGAGGGCCTCGCGAGCTTCCCCGGGACGCTGAGCGTCCGCCCGGACGTCCTGCGCGGCTACTGCGACGGCCTGGTGACGAGCCTGTTCCGCTGGGGCGTGCGCTCGATCCTGTTCGTGAACGGGCACCTCGGCAACGTGCCCTGCCTGCAGGAGCTCGCGCTCACGTACGACCGGCCGGACGAGGGGCGCCGCATCGCCCAGATCGACCTGTGGCGGTTCATCCAGCCGTTCACGGCGGACCTGCTACGCAGCCCGTCCTGGAAGTTCGGGCACGCCGGGGAGGCCATGACCGCGGCGATGCTGCACCTGCGCCCGGAACTGGTCCGGATGGATCGCGCGGGCCGGTTCCTTCCCGACGGCGGCGGGCCGCCGCTCGGCGTACACGTGCAGCGGCGCTATCGCGACCAGGCGCCCGAGGGGTTTCTCGGCGACGCCACGCTCGGGAGCGCCGAGGTCGGTCGGGAGATCGTGGACCGTTGCGTCGAGCAGCTCCTCGGACTGCTCGCGCGTGAGTTCGGCGAGCGGCCGCGGGCGTGACGCGGCCTGCCGACAAAGGGGGCGGACGATGGCGAACAAGTACCGGCTGCGGGACATGTCCTGGATGGAGGCGGAGGAGGCCTTCAAGCGGTCCGACACCGTGATCGTGCCCGTCGGCACTCTGCACGGACACGGGCCCACGCCGATCGGGATCGACTTTCGCTCGGTCGAGGCGCTGGCCGATCGCGTGGGCGAGCGGACCGGACTCATGGTTTTGCCGGTGGTGGCCTATGGCGAGAACGACAAGATGAAGGCGTATCCGGGATCGATTACGATCAGCCCGGACGTGATCGTGGCATACTACACCGACATCTGCCGCAGCCTGCACGCCAACGGCGTCAAACGAGTCATCTTTCTCAACGGGCACGGCGGGAACCACGACCCGTTGCTCCGGACCGGCCGGAATGTGCGCCCGCTCGGCATGTTGGTCGCGATCGTGGGGTGGGGATCGATCGAGCGAGCGCTAATGCCGGCGCAGTTCTCCGAGGGCAACTTCACCTCATGGGTGGCGATCGCGGAGTTGGCCGTGGCGGTGGCGATCGACGGCGCGGGCGTGGCGGACCTCCGGGGCGGAGGGTACCGGGGAGAGTGGGGCTTCCACCCCGCCGTGCGCCCCCTGTTCGGGGAGCAGATCAAGCCGCTTGGCTTC
>DASQGM010000204.1:0-14383 GCA_035632615.1 bacterium
CGTGAGCTGGTGGCCGCGTTGACGGAGAGCAAGAGCTTCCGCCTCGCAGGGTACTACCTCTCGGCCGGCGGGCTCGCAGACGCCATCGGCCGCGGGGCGATCGACGCCGGCGTGGTGATCCCGTACGATTACGCCCGCGCCCTGGCGCGCGGTCGTCCGACGACCGTGCAGTTCCTCCTCAACGCGATGAACGTGAACACGGCGCAGATCAGCCAGGGGTACGCGGAAGGCGTCATTCAAACGTACAACGCCGGCCTCGCAGCGCAGGGGCTCCACGCAACCATGCAGCAGGTCGCGGTCCAACCGGTGACACAACGAGGGACGGTTGCGCTCTATCCGGCCTTCCTGTTCAACCCGGGCCTCGTGAGCTCGTGGTTCGTCGTGACCGGCGTGTTCGGCATGCTGTTGATCCTGAACGGCACCATCATCGCGTCCACGGTGATGCTGAAAGAGCGCGAGTTCGGGACGATCGAGCAACTCCTGATGTCCCCCGCGAGCACGGCCGAGATCATCCTCGCCAAGATCGCGCCAGTGTTCGCCCTGCTCTCCGCGATGGCGCTGCTCGCGCTCGGGCTGATCCGTGTCGCGTTTCAGGTGCCGTTGCACGGAAGCGCGCTGGTCGTGTTGGGAGGCTCGGGACTGTGCCTGCTCTCGGGGATCGGCCTTGGGACCCTGCTCGCGACCTTCACCCGGTCCGCGCAGCAGGCGATGCTGACGATCTTCTTCATCAACCCTCCGCTCACGTCGCTCTCCGGGGCGTTGATGCCTGTCGAAGCGATGCCGCAATGGATGCAACCGCTCACCGTGCTGAACCCGATCTATCATTTCGGCCACATCACGCGCGGTGCGCTGATCAAGGGCAGCGGATTTGACGCGCTCTGGCCGAATTTTCTCGCGCTGCTCGCGTTTACCGCGGTGCTGGTCTCGCTGAGCGTGTGGCGATTCCGGAGACAACTCAGCTAAGCCCGGCCCTGCGCCGTGACCCGCTCACGCAACTCCTTGGCGCGCTGCGGATCAGATGCGCCGGGCCGTGTACACAGGCGTCACGAGCGGACGCTCGACCCGTCCTCCGAACGCCTCCTCCGCGATGCGCCCGAGTTCGGCGAGCAGGCCCTCTCGTTCCGCCAGGGGCAGGCGATCGATCGACGGAAACGTCGCGTACAGGGCCTTCACGCGCGCCGGATCGAAGGCCTCGGCCCATCGGATCGTTTCGCATTCCACGCGGTCGAATGCGCCGGCGGCCCTGAGATCTGCGGTTCGCGCGGCACAGTCGAGCGCAAACGGCCGGCCGAAGGCGCTTGACGATGGACCGCGCGGCAGATGCTGCAGCAGATGCCGCGTCGCCTCGTGAAATGGGTCGGGCCGAGTGGGGTCGCCGAATACGTTCCACCACATGGCCCACCACCCGCCGCGGCGCAGGAGGTCGGCGGCCTTGCGAAGGGCAGACAGTTGGTCGAGCCAGTGAAAGACCGTCGCGGCGACGCCGAGATCGAACCACCCGCAGGGGAGCTCGGCGGTCTCGAACGGGGCCCTGTTCACCGTCAGCCGGCCTCCAGAGTGAGGGAGCGTCCGGACCAGGTGCTCGGCCAGCCGCGCATCCGGCTCGACGACGATCAGCGGGTCGGCGCCAAACCGCAGGAGACGACGGGTCGCCTGTCCCGTGCCCGGGCCGATCTCGAACGTCCGGGCGCCCGGCCTCAGACCGCAGCGCGTGCGGAGAATGTCGTAGACTCTCTCAGGGTAGTCCGGCCGGGCCGCATCGTAGCCGGCGGGATCTGCCCCGAACGCGGACCGACCCTCATCGCGGCCGATCGCACCCATCCGGTGTGCCCCCGTCCTGCCCCTCCGGAGCGGGATCTCGCGAGCGGCTAGCGCAGGGCGCTCGCGAACAACTCCGTCAGCTTTTGAAACGCGCGTTCGGCTTGCGGCCGGTTGTAGACCGGACTGTCCGGCACCGTCCACCCGTGATAGGCGCCCTGGTAGATCTCGCTCTCGTACCTCCCGCCCCACGCCTCAAGCGCGCGGTCGAGCTTCTTGATCGCCTCTTCCGGCATGCTGCGGTCCTGGACGGCGTGACCGAAGTAGAACCGGGCGTTCGTGAGCGGCAGAACAAGATGCGGGCTCGCGGGGGTGTCTGTGAAAAGGCCGCCGCCGTGGAACGACGCGGCCGCAGCGACCCTGCCGGGGCGCGCCGCGGCGGTGCGCATCGCCATGGCGCCCGTGAAACAGTACCCGACGACGCCCATCGCGCCCTCGCCCACGGAGCGGTCGGCGGCGAGGTAGTCGACGTAGTCCGAGACGTCGCGCTCCATGGCGTCAGGCGTCAACGGCGCTCTCAACTCGGCGAGTCGCTTCGTTCGCTGCTCGTCCCCCGCGCCCGCGGGAAGGTCGAGCACCGGCGGCCGCCCGGTCCGATAGAACACATTGGGCATCAGCACGGTGTACCCGAGTGCGGCGAGCCGCCGCGCCATGTCGCGATGAGCCGGGCGAATGCCTCCGATGTCGGTCAAATGGATCACGCCGGGCCGGCGGCGGCCTTCCTCCGCTCGATACAGGACCCCGTCGGCGGTTCCGTCGGACATACGAATCTCGACCTCTTCTTCCATCTTCGCGCCTCCCGGCCGACACGTCTCGGACAGCTGTGCCCCACGCCTGCCGGCCGCGCTGAGAAAGTTCTTCCAGGGCGCGCGATCCGCCTGTGTCCGCCGAACACCTGCGAGGACGCCTCGCGCCCACACCGAACGCCATGCGCCGCGCGGGCGCAGGCCGCGATGCTCTCCGACCCCCGGGTACGGGGCGTTCGCGGCGGTGGCGCGACCACGGTCATCCGGGAATGCTACACTAGGATCCACAGGCTCCGAAGGACCCGCCGGGAGGCGACTAGCGATGAAGCCACGTGCAATCCGCGCCCAGAGAACCCTCGCGCGACTCGCGACGGGCATCGCAGCGATGGTCGTCGCGGCGCTGCTCGCGGCGGTCCCCTCCGGCGCGGAGATCCAGACGGCGGTTTTGGCGCGCGTGTCAGGTGCCCGTGCCTACCAGCACGTGCTCGCGCTGGCGCAGAAGATCGGGCCCCACGTCGCCGGCACGCCCGAGGACCGGACCTCGGGCGAGTACATCGCCGGGCAGCTTACCCGCGACGGGTACGCGGTCGAGTGGCAGCCGTTTCCGCTCTCGTATTTCGCGGTGCGCGCCGTCTCGCTCGCCGTGCCCTCGCTGCCGGGCCTGGCGCTGAACCCGCACGTGCTGCAGCACTCGGGCTCCACGCCGGCGGGCGGCGTGACCGCCGAGGTGTTCGCCGCGGCGCTCGGCCGTCCCGAAGACTTTGCCGGCGGCGCCGCGGCGGGGAAGATCGCGCTGATCGAGCGCGGAGGCGCGACGTTCCACGCCAAGGCCGAGGCGGCGGCCGCGGCTGGTGCGGTCGCCGCGGTGATCTACAACGCACAGCCCGGTGAGTTCATCGGAACGCTCGGCGACTCCGTGAAGATTGCGGTCGTCGGCCTCTCCGGAACCGAGGGGCAGCAGCTGCTTGCCGCGGCGCGATCCGGCCGCGTGACGATGCGCCTCAACGTGCAGGCCGCGGACGAGCAGCGCACGACCTGGAACATCATCGCCACCAAGCCGGGCACGCGCGACTCGCACCGGGTCCTGGTCGTCGGCGCGCACCGCGACACGGTCGAGGGTGCGCCGGGCGCGAACGACAACACCTCCGGCGTCGCCGTCGTGCTCGAGCTCGCGGAGGTCCTCAAGTCCGTGCCGCTGGGCGACACCGTGCGGTTCGTGTTCTTCGGCGCAGAGGAGGAAGGGTTATACGGCTCCGCGTACTACGTCGACCACCACGGCCCCGACCCGATCATCGGTTTTGTCAATTTGGACATGGAGGGGGTCGGCCAGCGGCTGATGCTCTCGACGTACCATGGCGGCGATACGCTCGTGCGCACGGCCGCGCGTCTAGCGGGTGAGCTCGGGATTGCCGCGACGGCCAGCCACGACAGTGGAAGCGACCACCTGAACTTCGAACGGATCGGGGTGCCCGTCGTCTTCTTGTTGCGGCCGGACGATCCCGACTACGACACTCCAAGGGACACCGTGGATCGCGTCGACCCCGCCCTGCTCGAGGTGTCCGCGCGTCTGGCCCTGGCGATCGTCCTCGACGTCGCCGGCCCCGGACACTAGGACCGGCGCACGTCCTCCCGGGTGAGAAGCGCGCCGAGATGCGGCTACGCCCGTTCGTGCGATGGGTTTGCGGGGCGCGTTAGCAGGTAGGACGGGTGCTTGAGGCCGGTCGGCGGGTAGAACTCCTCGTGCGTGAAGCGCAGGCCGAGCTTCTCGAGCACCGTCCGTGACGCCGCGTTCGCCGGGTGGTGGCCGGCAAAGACGGCCGCGGCGCCAAGTGTCTCGAATGCGAACGCGATGATTCCCCGCCCCGCCTCCTGCGCAAACCCCCGTCCCCAGTACGCCGGCCGAAAATGAAACCCCATCTCGTAGATTTGGTCCTCCAGCCGATACGGTCGCAGTCCGCCGCATCCCACGTGCTCACCGGTCCGCAGGAGAAAGAGAGGCCAGTACTGGACGCGGTGGGTGCTCATCAACTCGATCTCTCGGACGAGCTTCTCCTCCACCTGTTCGGGTGAGAGCGGGCCGCCGATGAACTGGGTCACCACGGGGTCGCCCCACAGGGCGACCGCCAACGGCAGGTCGGCCATCGTCCACCGACCGAATCCGAGGCGCGTGGTTCGGAGGAAGTAGTCGCGGACGCTACACCCCCCGCGGCGCTCGACCGGGGGCGGGTCGAGCACCTTGATCGGCGGCAACGGCTGATTCCAGCGTTCGATCTCCACCAACGTGTGCTGCCCCGTGCAGCCTTGGGCCAGCCTGGACGTCCCTTTGTCGAGCGTCAGCACGTTGGGGTTCCCGTGCACGCACATCCAATCATCGCCGGCGGGATCGAGGGGATCGTACCACGCTCCGGTCGACAGCTGCGCGACCCCGCGGCGGACGGCCTCGCTGACGACGACACCGGCGAGGCAGCTGCCGCGGTCGTTGAAGACGCGCACGACGTCGCCGCCGGCGATGCCTCGGGCCGCGGCGTCGGCGGGGTGCATGCGGATCGGCTCCCGGCCCTTGACCTTGGCCGCCTGGCTGAACGCGCCGACATCCAGCTGGCTGTGCAGGCGCGTGCGGGGGTTGTTCGCGATAAGCACGAGCGGGAACCGGGCGGCGCGCGCGGACTTGAGCCACTCAACGGGCTCGAGCCACGTCGGGTGGCCGGGACAGTCGTCGTAGTCGAACCCGTGGACCGTCTCGGAGAAGATTTCGATCCGGCCGCTCGGCGTGCCGAGCGGCGATCGCGCCGGATCACGCCGGAACGCGTCGAGCAACACGACGGACTCCTCGTGTGGCGGCACCGCAAAGTACCCCACGCGCCAAAATTCCTCAAACGCCGGCGGGCGCGTCCCCGACCTGGCCACGGCCGTGCGCCACCCCTCGTACATGTGGCGGAGCCACGCTTCGTCGCTGCGCCCTTCGGTAAACCGATCGCCGACGCCGAGGGCGTTCGCAAGACCGGCAAAGATCTCGTAGTCGTTCCGCGATTGGGCGTGCGGCTCGAGCGCCTGGTGCATGGCCACGAGATACGGTTCGTTCCGCGACGCGCCGATGTCGTTCCGCTCCAGCGTGATCGTCGACGGCAGGACGATATCCGCGTGACGCGCCATCGACGTCCAGAACGGATCGTGCACGACGATCGTGTCGGCGCGTCCGAGCGCCCTGCGGAGGCGGCGCAGGTCCTGGTGATGGTGAAACGGGTTGCCGCCGCACCAGTACACGAGACGCACGTGAGGATAGGAAAGCCGCTGCCCGTCGTAGTCGAACGGCTCGCCCGGATGGAGCAACATGTCCGAGATCCGCGCCACCGGGATGAACGCGTCCACGCCGTTCGTCCCTTGAGGCAGGGCGGGCCACCCGCCGTAGAAGGGCGCGCCGACCCCTTGCACGGACCCGTATCCGAAGCCGAACCCGCCGCCGGGCAATCCGATCTGGCCGAGCATCGCCGCCAGCACGATCCCCATCCAGGGCACCTGCTCCCCGTGATCGGCGCGCTGCAGCGACCAGCTCACCGTCACCAGCGTGCGCCGGGACGCCATCCGGCGGGCGAGCGCCCGCACGACGTCCGCGGGGACCTCGGTGATCGGCTCGGCCCACTCCGGACTCTTCGCCCGACCGTCGTCGAGCCCGCGCACGTACCGCTCGAACCGCTCGAATCCCACGCAGTACCGTTCGAGAAACGCTCGATCGTGCAGCCCCTCGGTGACCAGCACGTGCGCGATCGCCAGCATCAGGGCGACGTCGCTTCCGGGCACGAGCGGCAACCACTGCGCGCCGAGGAACTCCGGCAGATCGTCGCGCAGGGGGCTGACGTGAACGAACTCCACCCCGTGCGATGCGGCTTCACCGAGATGGTCGCGCACCGTGTGCCGCGTCACCCCGCCGGAGCTGACCGCGGTGTTCTTGAGCGGGATGCCGCCGAAGCACACGACGAGCTGCGTGTGGACGGCGATCACGGGCCACGACGTGCCCCGGTAGATCAGGTCGTCGTGCGTCCCGATGACGTGTGGCAAGATCACGCGTGACGCGCCGAGGCTGTAGGTATTGATCGATCGCGTGAATCCCCCGAGGCAGTTGAGAAACCGGTGCAGCTGGCTCTGCGCGTGATGGAATCGCCCGGCGCTGGCCCAGCCGTAGGAGCCGCCGTAGATCGCCTGAGGGCCGTGGGCCTCGATCACCCGCCGAAGCTCGGCGGCGAGCAAGCGGGTCGCGGTCGCCCAGTCGATCGGCACGAACGGCTCCACGCCGCGGCGCTCGTCCGGACCGGGCCCCCGATCAAGCCAGCCGGCCCGGACCATCGGCTGCGCGATGCGGGTCGCATGCGCAACGCTGTCCGCGATGTTCTCCAAGATCGGCGATGGGTCGGGATCGAGGTGGAACGGGAGGATGCCCGTCAAGACGCCGTCGATCACTTCGGCGCTGAAGGCCCCCCAGTGCGACGTGTGCGGGCGCAGGGTGCGACCCATGCGATCAGACCTCCCGTGAGCGTGCGACACAGAAACCATTCATCGCGCGGGCGGGCTTCCCTGTCAGCCCTCTCGGGCGTCCCGCGACCGGCAGGCGGCCGCACGCGCGCGGAAGAAAGCTCCGGTGTCTCCGCGGGCACACGGTAGGGAGCACGCCCCGGGAGCGAGGAGGCGCACCGATGATCGAGGTCGTCCAGATCGACAGCCGGCACCTGGCGGGCAACGTGATCGGCGATCCCGCGCGCCGAGATCTCGTCGTGTATCTGCCTCCGGGGTACACGCGGTCGGACCGGCGATTCCCGGTGGCGTACCTCCTCCACGGGTTCGGCCGGCGCTCCACGGGCTGGAACGAGGGCCCGCAGGTGCAGGGCGGCGCCCTGCGTCCGCCGATCGGAGACGTGATCGACGACGCGATTCGCAGCCGCGGCGCCGAGGAGATGATCGTCGTCATGCCGGACGGCTGGAGCCGCTGGGGCTGCAGCCAGTGGGTGGACTCGCCCGTGAACGGCAACTTCGAGCAGTATGTCACCCGCGAGATCGTGGCGTACGTGGATCGCACCTATCGGACGATCCCCGAGCGGGACAGCCGAGGCGTCTTCGGCATCTCGTCCGGCGGCCTGGGCGCGTGGCATCTCGGGTCGCGCAACCCCGATGTCTTCGGCGCGATGGTGCTCCTCTCCGCCGATTCGTACTTCGAGTACACCCACAAGCCCTGGTTCTACCGCTTCTACAGCTCGCGGTTCCCGGAACCGCCGAACGGCCCCGTCAACGGCGACTTGAACTCGTGGTTCTGCTACGGGCTGGCGTCCTGCTACACGCCGAACGTGGCGAACCCGCCGTTCTACGCGGACCTGCCGGTCGAGTTCCCGAGCGGCAGGGTCATCCCGGAACTCTGGGAGAAGTGGCTCAGTTACGATCCCGTCGTCTCGTGGCAGCCGCGGCTCGCCAACCTCCGGCGGCTGCTCGGCATTCGACTCGACGTAGGATATCACGACGAGTTCGAACTCTACTACGGGCACCGCATTCTGAGCCGCCACCTCGCCGACGCCGGCGTCCGCCACGACGCCGTGGAACACGACGGCACGCACGGGAGCCGCCTGTTCGAGCGAATCCAGCAATCCCTCGTCTGGTTCTCCGGCGTGCTCAAGACGGAGCGATGATCGCAGCGGCGCCCGGTGGAAGCTCGGGTGACGCCCCGCCGGGTCTGTGGGCACGCTGGGGCGCGCTCACGGGCGCCCCGCCGAGAACCGGCCGGGCCGGAACGTCGCCAGCCGGGTGTCCTCGCGGTCGTGCATGATCTCGTCCGCGACGAGGCTCCCGAGCGCCGGCGCCATCGTGACCCCACTGTGCGTCACCGCCAGATAGTATCCGGCCACGCCCGGCAACGGCCCCACCGCCGAAAACCCGTCGGCCGGGTTCGCGCGGGTGCCGATGCGCATCGCCTCGGGCCCGACGCCCTCGATGCCCGGGAGCAGACGCGCGGCCCGACGAACAATGTCGGTCGCCGGCTCGAGGGCGCCGCTCGGGGGCGTATCCGGCGTCATCATCTCGTCGGTGTCGTCCGCCTGCACCATGAGGCGCCCCCCGCCGTCGGGCCGGACCTGGCAGTGTGGCGCGTGGACGACGACACGCAGGCGCACCGGAACGGGAGGCGTGATCGCGAGGAGGCCCATCGTGGGCGCCAGCGGGATGCCCAGCCCGGCCTCCGCGGCGACGTCGCTCGCCCATCGGCCGGCGCAGTTGACGACACAATCGGCGTCGTGCCTCTGCCCGCCGGCCGTCGTGACACCGACCACGCCCCCGCCCGTGCGGCGGATCTCCCGAACCGGCTCACCTGCGAGGAGTCGGGCGCCCGCGCCGAGCGCCGCCTCGACCATCGCGTGCGCGTACACCACCGGATCGAGCCATCCTTCCTCGGGAAAATACGCGATGCTAGCGTCGCGGAGCGCCCCGGGATCGATGTCGGGCTCCAACCCGCCCAACCGCCGCGCGGTGATCTCCTCGGCCGCATATCCCCACTCGCGCAGCCGCGCGATTCGCTGCCCAAGCTCCGCCCGGGCGGCGTCGCCGACGACCCACTCCACGTTGCCGTCCCGGTGCCACCATGACATCCCGGGAAACTCCTCACGCAGCGCCTCGTGAGCGCGCAGTCCCGCGGCGTTCAGGTCGTGGTAGGGACGGGGTGGCTTGTTGTTGGCGTTGATCCAAGCGAAGCTGGCGGACGAGGTACCGCTCCCGACCCAGTGTCGCTCCAAGATCGTCACCGACGCCCCGGCCCGAGCGAGTCGATACGCGACGGACGCCCCCACGACGCCTGCGCCGATCACAACGACTTTCACCGCTCCGCACCTCCAGGCGCGTTGCGCCCCGTCCACCCCGCGCTCCCGGCAATGCCGCGGGGACGGCGACTCGACTTGTGCTTCGCTCGGGAGGCGGCAATGACCTGGAGGCTCCAACGCCGGTGCCAGCCAAGGGACGGCGGCGGCGCGGCGCCTGGAGCAGCTCGCCAAGGGACTGCTAGAATACTCTTATGGACCGAGACATCATTCGGGAGCAGATCACGTACTACAGCGCGCGGGCGCCCGAGTACCACGATGTGATCCTCTCGTCGGGACCGCTCGCCGTCGCCAAGCGGCATCTTTTGGCGCTCGGACCTCTCCGGCACATCCTCGAGCTGGCTCCCGGCACCGGCAACTGGACCGAGGAGCTGGTGCGCATCGGCGAGACCGTCACGGCAGTCGACGCCTCCCCAGAAATGATGGAGATCAACAGACGGCGGGTCGCCGATGCAAGGGTCGAGTACAGGCAGGCGGATCTATTCCAGTGGACGCCCGACCGGCAGTACGATCTTGTGTTCAGCGCGTTCTTTCTTTCCCACGTTCCGCCGGATCTCGTCGACGCGTTTCTCGCCCGCGTGCGCAGCGCGGTGCGCCCGGAAGGACACGTGTTCTTCGTCGACCAGTGCGACGATCTGCCAAACTATCCGATCCCCGCCCGAGAAGGGATCTTCGAACAGCGCGCCCTGCTCGACGGCCGGACGTTCACCATCGTGAAGGTGTACTATCATCCGGCCGTCCTGGCCGAGCGCGTACGAAGCCTGGGCTTCCAGGTGACGGCGGAGAGGATTCATCCGTTCTTCTACCTGCGTGGAACGAGGATCGCACCCTAGCAGATCGTGTGGCGCGGGCACCACCGGAGGACGCACGGACGATGAACGCCGGAGCGGGACGCAGCATTTTGGTCAAGGCCTGCTTGAACGGAGGTAGGCGTCGCGCGGAGCACGAGGCGGCACCCGTGACCCCGCGGGAACTGGCGACGGATGCGCGCGCCGCGGTCGCCGAGGGAGCCGCGGCCCTGCACGTGCACCCGCGCGGTCCGGGCGAGGCCGAGACGCTCGACGCCTCGGCCTGCGGGGCCACGGTTGCCGCGATTCGCGCTGCGTGCCCGGGGATTCAGGTGGGGTTGAGCACCGCGGCGTGGATCGCGCCGGATCCCCATGCCCGCCCGGGGCTCATCGAGTCCTGGACGGTGCTCCCCGACTTCGTGTCTGTCAACGTCTCCGAACCCGGAATCGCCGAACTGTGCGCGGCTCTGACCCGCCGCGGCATTGGGATCGAAGCGGGGCTGTGGTCCGTTGCAGACGCCCGGGCGTTCGTGGCAAGCGGCCTGGCGTCTCGCTGTCTCCGGGTCCTCGTGGAGGTGCAACCGCAAGACGCCGAGGCAGCCGTTGCGGCGGCGGCGGCGATCGACGCCGTCCTCGACGCCGCGGGAATCGCCTTGCCGCGCCTCCACCACGGAGAGGGGGCGGCGACGTGGGCCGTGCTGGATGCCGCGCTTGACTGTGGCCGCGACATCCGCATCGGGCTGGAGGACACGCTGTGCCTGGCAGACGGACGACGCGCCCGCGACAACGCGGAGCTGGTCGCCGCGGCGGTGCAGATGGTGCGGAACCACGGCCACCGCCTGGCCCCGCCCCGCTGACGCAGGGCCAACAAGCGGCGCGACGCGCCCCCCGGCCGGCGGACGTGGCGCCGGATCCACTTCGATCGCCGGCGCGGGTCAGCGCGGGGAAGGGATGCCCGACTCCACCCGTCGCAACGCGGACTCAGGGTACCTCGCCCCGGCCGCAACACCCGGCGCAAACAGCTCGTCCAGCCGCCGGATCTCGTCGGCGGTCGGCGCGACGTCGATGGCGGCGACGTTCTCGTCGACGCGGGCGCGCTTGCGGGTTCCGAACAGCGGCACGACATCGTCGCCTCGATGCAGCAGCCACGCGAGCGCCAGTTGACCCGCGGTGACGCCGCGCTTCGCGGCCAGGGCGCGGAGAGCGCCCGCCAGCTCGAGGTTGCGGCGGAAGTTGTCGCCCTGGAAGCGCGGGTGCTCCCGGCGACGGTCGTTCGGCGCCAGATCCTCGGCGCGGTGCAGCTCGCCGGCAAGGAACCCGCGCCCCAACGGGCTGTAGGCCATGAGCCCGACGCCCAGCGCCCGACTCGCGGGCAGCACCGCGGCTTCGAGGTCGCGCGTCCACAGCGAGTACTCGCTTTGCAGCGACGTGATCGGATGCACGGCGTGCGCCCGACGCATCGTAGCCGGGCCCGCCTCGGAGAGTCCGAGATAGCGCACCTTGCCGGCCGCCACCAACTCCGCCATGGCGCCCACGGAGTCCTCGATCGGCGTGGTCGGATCGACCCGGTGGAGCGAGTAGACGTCCACGTGCTCGACGCCGAGCCGGCGCAGGCTGTCGTCGATCGCCCGGCGGATGTACTCGGGCCGGCCCCGCCCCAGTTCGGGGCCGCCGCCGACCTTGGTCGACAGCACGACCTTCTCGCGTCGATCGCGAAGCGCCCGGCCGACCAGCTTCTCGTTGTGGCCGTCCGCGCCGTACGCCTCCGCGGTGTCGATGAGCGTGATACCCTTGTCGATCGCATGGTGGATCGTGGCGATCGCCTCGGCCTGGTCGGACGGTCCGTAGACCCCCGACATCGCCATCGTTCCGAGGGCGACCGCCGAGACCGTCGGGCCATTCGCGCCGAGCTTGCGATGCTTCATCGAACCTCCACCTCCCTCAAGTTCTGAGCATCGCAGCGGGCCTGACCGACCCCCGGCGCCACAGCGGCGCGGGACGTCCAACCCCTTCGATCCCGCGGCATGGAATTCCCCACCGCAGACGGCGTGCGCCCGCCGGACGCGCGTGCCGTCCCGCGCGAGACGGGTGACGCCTCGCCTAGTCGTTCTCGAGCCGATCGGTGGGCAGCGGCAGCGCCCGGAGCGGCACGGGCGTGGATTGCACAATGGATGTCGTCGTCTGCCCGAAGACAAGAAAGCGGTCGAGCACGGTCTCGAGCTGATCGACTTTCGACACGTGGACCTTGACCAGGAAGCAGTCCTCGCCGGTGATCCGGTGGCACTCCACTACCTCCGGCGTCCGCTGCGTGAGCTCTGCGAGTTTCGCCAACTGCCCGGGCGCGGGCCGTATGCGGACGTACGCCGCGACGGGCAGTCCCAGAGCCCCCGGGGCGATGTCCATCCTGTAACCGGCGATGACGCCGGCTTCCTCCAGCCGGCGGACGCGCTCCGTCACGGCCGGCGCCGACATGCGCACACGGCGTGCGAGCGCGGACATCGCGAGCCGCGGGTGACGCTGCAACTCCCGCAACAATCGTACGTTGACCCGGTCGAGCAACGGACTTACCGTTCTTAATGTAGCAGAACCATGATCTCTTCGTTTTCCAGGCATATCGGCCACCTCGCAAGCATTATAGCATGGACGAGAGGCCGCGAGCCTGCGATCATGTTCGCATGAATCTACGCGCGAACGGGCTTGTCCCGAGACGGCCCGTGCACATCAGGGCCACCGGTTTCCCACCCCAGGCCTACTTTCTCGTGAGCGCCGTCTTTCATTATCTGGGGCCATCGTTCGCCGTCCTGTTGTTCAGCCGGGTCGACGTTCTGGGAGTGGTCTGGCTCAGGATCGCGAGCGCGGCCGCCGTCTTCGCGATCTGGCGACGTCCGTGGCGTGTCCGCGCGGAGGTCCGGCCGCGCCAACGGGCCACGCTCGTCGCGCTCGGTGCGGTCCTCGCCATCATGAACACCTGCTTCTACCTGGCCATCAGCCGCGTACCGCTCGGGACGGTCGGCGCCATCGAGTTTCTTGGCCCCATCGCGTTGGCGGCGGCGGGAGCGCGCACGCACCGGAACCTCGTCGCGCTCGGACTCGCGGTCGCCGGTGTGTACTGTCTCACGGACGTACGGATCGCCGGCGAGCCCGCCGGCTTTGCGCTCACGTTTGCCAACAGCGCACTGTTCGTACTCTACATCATCCTGGGCCACTGCGTGGCCCAGGATGGAGGGGCGAGCGGCGTCGACCGGCTTGCCGCGGCGATGCTCATCGCCCTGGTCGTCGTGACGCCGTTCACGGTCGCCGCCGCCGCACCTGCGTTTCTCCACCTCACCCTGCTCGGCGCCGGCGTCGGGGTCGGCATCTGTTCATCGGTCATCCCGTACGTGTGCGACCAGATGGCCATGGCGCGCCTGCCACGAGCGACGTTCGCGCTGCTTCTCTCGTTGCTCCCGGCCACCGCTACCGTCGTGGGAATGGTCGTCCTGCACCAGATACCGATGCCGATCGAGCTCGCCGGAGTGGCGCTGGTCATCGTCGGCGTCGCCGTTCATCGAGAGCCCGGAGATTAGCGAACCGGCGCGGATTCTTCGCGCACGGAGAACCGGCCGCAGCCGCTCGCTGCCGGGAGGGTCGCCTCCCAAGTCCCGATGGACACCCGGGGTACCGTCGCGGTGTGACGGGAGCCAGGAACAGGGTATGCTGACGGTGTGAGCCTCCAGGCAGGCGGCCCCACCGACAGCAGGCGACGATCAGCGAGGCGCGAGCCGCGGCGTCCCTTGCATTTCCGCAAACTTACCAGCGCACGTCCCTCTCGAAGCACGCGTCGAGTCGCTGGACGCCGTGGTGGCCCGCGATGGCCGCCGCTCCGGCGGTACGAATCTTGCGCGGAGGATCTACTATATACATGGGTAGATGGGGTACATGGGCAGTCATCCGCAACACTCAGGGAGGGCATCATGGCTGGCAAGGCAGGGCGCGGCTCCGAAACGGGGGCCAAGCTCAACGCGTCGCGCGTGGGTACCTTCGTGCTTGGCGACCTGAACGTGCACCGTCTCGGTTTCGGCGCGATGCGCACTACGGGCGCGGGCGTCTGGGGAATGCCAAACGACCCCGAGGAGGCTCGCCGGTTGCTCCGTCGTGTCGTCGACCTCGGGGTGAACCTGATCGACACGGCCGATTCCTACGGGCC
>DASQGM010000205.1:0-2026 GCA_035632615.1 bacterium
GGCGGCTTCCAGCATCGCACGCGTCAGTTCCCGAAATCCCTCTGCCGCCACGGCCGCGATCAGCTCCTCCTTGTCGCGAAAATGCCGGTACGGCGCGTTGTGGGACACGCCCGCCCGCCGGGCCACTTCGCGCAGCGTGAAGCCGCGTGGCCCCACGTCGGCGACGAGATCGATCGCCGCTCTGAGGAGAGCCTCTCGCAGGTCTCCGTGGTGATAGGATCGTTTGCTTCGCATGTTCTCCGTCTCCCTTGTAGCACAAAATGTTGACAAGAGCAACATTGTGGGGTACCATGCATGTGGGCAGTGTCCACATTGACCGCCCGGGACGGGGTGAGCACTATGGCGCAGGTCGGCGATTCCTACAAGCAGCACCCGGTTGAAGGCTCCTACGATGTCATCATCATCGGGTCCGGGATCGGCGGCCTGACCGCCGCCGCCCTGCTCGCCAAGCACGCGGGCAAGAGAGTGCTCGTGCTGGAGCGCCACTACACCGCCGGTGGGTTCACCCATGTGTTCCGCCGGCCCGGGTACGAGTGGGACGTCGGCGTGCACTACGTCGGTCGCGTCAACAACCCTCGCTCCGAGGTCCGGGCCGCGTTCGACCACGTCACCGAGGGGCGCCTGCGCTGGAACCCGATGCCGGACATCTACGACCGCATCCAGATCGGCGACCGCCGCTATGACTTCCCGACCGGCATGGAGCGCTTCCGCGGCCGCATGAAGGGGTACTTTCCGACCGAGGCCCCGGCCATCGACCACTACATCGCCGCCGTGTGTGCCGCGGCCCAGGCCAGCGGCTCGTACTTTGCCGAAAAGGCGCTACCGGGGCCGATCGCCGGCCTGATCGGTGCGCCGATGCGCGCGCCGTTCCTGCGCTACGCGGACCAGACCACCGCCGAGGTGCTGGGCCGGCTCACGCGGAACCCCGAGCTCATCGCCGTGCTGGCGGGCCAATGGGGCGACTACGGGCTTCCGCCGGGCCAGAGCAGCTTCGGAATGCACGCGATCGTTGCCCACCACTACTTCGAAGGCGCGGCGTATCCGGTCGGCGGCGCGTCCGAAATCGCGGCGGCGATCGCCCCCGTGATCGAGCGCGCCGGCGGCCGCATCGCGGTTGGTGCCGAGGTGGACGAGATTCTGGTGAACCGCAACAGCGCCGTCGGCGTCCGCATGGCCGACGGCCGCGAACTGCACAGCCCGATCGTGATCAGCGACGCCGGCGCCTGCAACACTTACGCCGGTCTGTTGGCCGCGGACGTCAGCGCGGGGCTCAACGTGCTCGAGGAGCTCAATCGTATCTCTCCTTCGGGGGCCCATGTCTGTCTCTACGTCGGCGTCAGACGCGACGCGGGCGAGCCGGAGTTAGACGCGACCAACCTGTGGATCTACCGCGATCACGACCACGACGCCGGTTTCGCGCGCTCGTCCGTGGACCCGAATGGGGCGTGGCCCTCGCTGTTCATCTCCTTTCCCTCGGCCAAAGACCCGACCTTCGCCCGGCGTTACCCGGGACGCTCCACGATCGAGGTCGTGGCGGGGGCGCCCTATCGCTGGTTTGAGCGCTGGGCCGACACGCGATGGAAGCGACGCGGAGCTGACTACGACGAGTTCAAGCAGGCCCTTGCGGCACGGCTCCTCCGGGAACTCGAGCATCATGTGCCGGCGACACGAGGGAGGATCGATTACAGCGAACTGTCCACGCCGCTCTCCACCCGGCATTTTGCCAACTATCAGCGCGGAGAGATCTACGGCCCCGCCGCGGTCCCGGCCCGGTTTCGCGCCCGCGCCCTCGGCGCGCGCACACCCATCCGGAACCTCTATCTCACGGGGCAGGACGCCTGCACCTCCGGCGTGACCGGCGCACTGTTCGGCGGAATCATCACGGCGTCGGCAGTCGTCGGCCGAAACCTGGCTGCCGTCGCGTCGCGACCGGCGGCCTGACCCGGAGTCTCGGCGCGACGATCTCGCGCGGCCCGCCGGGGCCGGTTACCGATCCGGGTCGGGCCGCGCGTCGCGCGTGATCACG
>DASQGM010000206.1:0-4893 GCA_035632615.1 bacterium
GAGCTCGAGGCTCAAGCGGATGCACGGCGCACCCTCCTCCTACGCTCCTCGCCGTCTTCTCCCACTACGCGGAAATCGAATTCGCTTTTCCGCGGTGTCGTTCCCGGTGGCTCCATCCGCGCGTGAATCATCCTCATATGAGTGAGAGCCACGCCGGGGCTCGCGCGGCAGCCGTGGCACCCGTGCGGGGCGGGCGGGGCGGCACCAAGTGGCTGCGGGCGCTGAGCCGAACGCCCCCGGCGATGATCGGCGCGATCCTGGTCGCGTGCGTCGTCGTCATCGCGGTGATGGCGCCGCTGCTCGCGTCGCACAACCCCGTGGCGCAGATCGCCCAGCCGCTGCTGTCGCCGAGCGGCGCGTTTCTCGCGGGTACCGACGAGTTGGGGCGCGACGAGCTGAGCCGGCTGATCTTCGGCGCCCGCGTGTCGTTGTACGTCGGCGTCCTGTCGGTCGTGATCGCGCTTGGGCTCGGCGGAACGTCCGGGCTGCTTGCCGGGTTCTATGGAGGCTGGCTGGACAACGTGACGATGCGCGCGATGGACGTGCTGTTCGCGCTCCCGGCGCTGGTGCTGGCGATCGCGATCACCGCGGTGCTCGGACCCAGCCTGACGAACGTCATGCTGGCGATCGGGATTGTGTACGCGCCCACCTTCGCGAGGGTCGCGCGGGGGCCGACCCTCGCGGTCGCGCAGCTCCCCTACATCGAGGCTGCCCGCGCGATCGGCGCGTCCACGCCCGCGATCCTGCTGCGCCACGTCGTGCCGAACATCTCGGCACCGCTGCTGGTGCAGACCACGGTGTCGCTCTCCACCGCGATCCTGACCGAGGCGGCGCTGAGCTTCCTCGGCCTCGGCACGCAGCCGCCGATCCCGTCGTGGGGCTTGATGTTGAGCGACGCCCGGCAGTACATGCTGATCGATCCCTGGATCGCCGTGCTGCCCGGGTGCGCGATCGCCGTGACCGTGCTCGGGTTCAACCTGCTGGGGGACGGGCTCCGCGACCTGCTCGATCCCAGGCTCCGCACGCTGTAGGCCGGCCCCGGCGGGTCGCGGCGCGGTCCGCGCGCGGGCCGGCGTCCGCTCGACGGCGGCCGTGACGGTCGGCCGTCCGGTTGCGCGCCGACTCAACACAAAAGGGGGCGACGATGCCGAAGCTGCCGTACCTGTACGAGCACCTGACGTGGGAAGAGATCAACGATGCCGTGCGGGCGGGGAGGGTCGCGCTGCTTCCGGCCGGCATGATCGAGGACCACGGGCCGCACCTCCCCGTGGACGCGGACGTCGTCATCGTCTCGGCGATCTGCGAGCGCGCCGCGCAGCTCGCGCCGGACGAGATCGTGCTCCTACCGTGCGTCCGGTTCGGCTACAGCCCGCACCACATCGACTTCCCGGGCACCCTCACGATCCGGTGGACGACGTTCGTCGAGTACGTCGTGGACATCACGCGGAGCCTCGCGCACCACGGCTTTCGGAAGATCCTGATCGTCAACGGGCACGGCAGCAACCGGCCGCTCCTGGACATGGCGGCGCGGCTCACGATCGTGGAGCGGCCGGACGTGCACTGCGCGTACACGTCCTGGTGGGACCTCCAGGACGTCCGCGACGTCTTCAACGCAGAGCGCGAGTCCGACGTCACGTCCCACGCGTGCGAGGCCGAGACGTCCGTGTACCTCGCCGTGGACGAGACGCGGGTCAAGATGGAGCGCGCCGCCAAGGACGCCACGTACCGGCCATCGCCGCACTTTTGGGGCGATCTCGCCGGGCGCAAGCCGGACCCGTCGTTCAAGAACCCCGTCTACATGACGGAGTACTGGAGCATGGACACGCGGAACGGCGTCAAGGGCGACCCGACCAAGGGTACCAAGGCGAAGGGCCAGCACATCATCGAGGCCGGCGGCCGAGAGCTGGTGGAGATCTGCCGCGAGCTTCGCGCCCGCCCGGTGAAGCCCCGGGTGCCGCACCAGGCCCAGCCGCAGCAGCCGCCCTGGATCGCGAAGACCTAGCCGGCCTACCAGCCGAACGGCAGCGGGAACGTCGGCGCGACTGCGTGGTGGTCGTGCCGCGGCGGCGCGGGGCGCGCCCGAAACCAGCGCACCATCTCGAGCATGCGCGTGACCGCTTGGTCGAACACGCGGCGACCTTTCTCCGGCGTCGCCTTGTCCGCCTCGCCGATCACGCCGGTCTTCGTGTACGAGGACGTCCACTCCACGAGCGTCGCGGGGCCGTTCGGCGCCGCGAGGTCCGTGTAGTGCCACTCGTTCTCTCCTGGGAGCTGTGCGTACTCCGGCATCCGCCCCTCGATCAGCGGTTCCCGGACGTTCGCCTTGTCCACGTGCAGGTACATCGAGGTCTCCAGCTCGCACGCGTGTGAGCACCCGCCAGGGATCACGGATGTGCGCAGCTCCGTGTTCCAGAAGGCGCCGACGAGCTGCCACCAGCTCAGCGTCACGCAGAGCGCGTCCGTCTGGAGATTCGTCTGCCGGCCCACTTCCTCGACCAGCGGGTGGTTCGAGCCGTGGCCGTTCACGACGATGATGCGCTTGAAGCCGTGATAGGCGACCGAGCGCGTGATGTCGAGCAGGAACTTCACGAACGTCGTTGGCTCGATGTTGATCGTGCCGGGGAAGTCCATCACGTGGTGGCAGTAGCCGTACGCGACCGGCGGCAGCACGAGGATCTCCTCCGGTGCGCGCCGTCCCGCCTCGTACACGACCGAGGCGCTGAGCTTCGCGTCGACGTCCAGCGGCAAGTGAGGGGCGTGCTGCTCGGTGGAACCGACCGGGAGGATCACGACCTTCTTTAGCGCCACGGCCTCGTTGATCTCGGGCCACGTCAACAGTTCGTACCGGTACTGTCGCGCGACAGCCTCGCGGACGTTTGTGGACATCGTCTCCTCCTGGGGGCCCGGACGCATGGGGTCCGGCGGATGATGGCGGTGAGCCCGTGTCTGCTTCCCCGCATCCGCGGCCGGGCCCTTCGCTTCCGGGCGACGGTCCGTCTGCGCGGCGAACGAGCGGGGCACAAAACCCAGCGACCGCAAACCGGCGCGTCCGGTTCGGATCTTCCGCTCTTGTGCGAGTTTCGGGAGGCGACCATGGCGGTGGATCATGTACTCTTGGTGCACGGGTACAGCGTCCGCCAGTTGAGCGCGTACGGGCAGTTCCCCGCGCTGCTCTCCGCGCAGGGCATCCCGAACAGCAACATCATGCTGTCCGCGTTCCTGTCGCTCGACGACGCCGTCACGTGCGACGACCTCGCCGGGGCCCTCGAGGACCACGTGACGCAGTTCGAAGCCGGCGGCGGGACGATCGGCCGGACGGCCGTGCTCTGCCACTCCACCGGGGCGATCGTCGCGCGGCGGTGGATCCTGGATCGCCTGCGCGCGGGACGGCCGCTGCCGTCGCACCTGGTGACGTTTGCCGGGGCGAACCACGGGTCCACCCTCGCGCAGGTCGGGCGCACCATCATCGCCCGGCTGTTTCGCGATGTCGTGGAGCAGTCTGCGGTCGGGGCGCAGGTTTTGGCCGACCTCGACTACGGCAGCAGCTTCTTGTGGACGCTCAACACCGAGTGGCTCGACGCGGCCAACGCGGGACGATTGGACCCGGTGTGGTACTTCAGCCTCGGCGGCGACAACCACGGCGGGTTCGCGGGCGAGGTGTTCTGGCAGGTCGGAGAGCACGGGTCCGACAGCGTCGTCCGGATCTGCGGCGCCAATCTCAACTACACGGTGGTCGACGCCGATCCCCAGGCGACGCCTCCTCGGCTGCGCGTCGTCTCGGCGGCGAAACCGACCGCGCACCTCGTCGTCCCCGGGTACACTCACGGCGGGATCATCGGCAACGTCCGCGCGACGACCGACCCGCCGTTCGCCGCGCTCCTCCAGGCCCTCGCGGTGGACGATGCGGCCGGGTACCAGGCTGTCGCCGCCGACTGGGCCGCTCGGACCGCACGCTGGACGCAGGAGAATCCGAACGAGGCCAACGCCATGATCGTCTTCCGTGTCCGCGACGGGGGCGACCGGCCGGTTCCCGATAACCTGGTCCTCCTCGGCGATCAGCAGGGCCACGCGTCCGCGGTGAGCGACGCCCTCGAGCCGCACCAGCCGATTCAGAACGAGGCGGAACCGTCGTCGGTGGCGTTCTACGTCAACTACGGGCGGTTCATGGCGACGAGCCCGCACGTGGTGCACATCGAGGCGCGGAGCGGGAGTCGGTTTATCGACTACCGGGACGTCGACTACCCGGTCGCGGGGGCGCTGGCCGCGCTCGTCCGTCCCAACGAGACCACATACGTGGATGTGCGAGTCGCCCGCGGTGTGGACGAGACGTACAGCGTCGTCACGTATGACCCGAACCGCGACGTCACCCGGACCTGGCCGCCTCTGCCGAACTAAGCACGCGTCGTCCGCGCCGCTCATTGGGGCGCCGCGGGCGCCCAGGCGGACCGGTTCCACACTCGGCGGGTGAGCTACTCTGACCGGCGTAGTGGATTGACCCCGGCTGCTTCCGGGGTAGAATCAGTATGGTC
This sequence comes from bacterium, assembly GCA_035632615.1. GTDB lineage: Bacteria > Sysuimicrobiota > Sysuimicrobiia > Sysuimicrobiales > Segetimicrobiaceae > JAJPIA01. The sequence continues at coordinate 4,530 of DASQGM010000206.1, forward strand.
AGGTTCGGTCCACGAGCCTCGGCGTCGTGGCCGCGCGTCGTTCGGCCCCACGATCCTTGCCCCCCGAAGCGGCAATTACGTTTCTTCAACGGGAGGTCTTCAGGAACCCATAGTGAAATTCCGGCGTAGTCGAATCCATTCTCATCGAGGTCATCCATGATCATTGCCCTGGCGTCGCCTTGTATCGCCTCAGCCCTTGATGAGGGATTGGACAAGATCAAGCGGTTCCTATCCGAAGCTTCGGCCCAAGGCGCGGAGATCGTGTGTTTCCCGGAAGCCTATCTCCCGGGTCTGCGTGGCCAGGACTTCGAAGTGTTGCCCTTTGATCAGACCCAGCAGGAGCGGGTGCTCCAGGTCACGGCGC
>DASQGM010000207.1:0-2456 GCA_035632615.1 bacterium
CGTCGTGGATCGGCGGGCCGCGGTCGCCCGCCGGTGCGGCGGCACGCTGCCGCAGCTCGCGCTGGCGTGGGCCCTGGCCCGGCCCCCGGTCACCGTGGCGCTGAGCGGCGCCCGGACGCCGGCGGAAATCGCCGACGCCGCCGGGGCGGCGGGCGTCCGGCTGTCTGAGCAGGTGCTCCACGAGATCGAGACGATCATGCAAGACGCCGCGGGGCTGTCGGCGGTGCTGCCGACCTAGCGCCGAACCGGACACGGCGCGGGCTGATCCCGCGCACACGTCACGCAGGAGGACATGCCATGAGCGCATCGATCGCATACCGAAAGGACCTACCGGTGGTGGCAGACGCCGACGTGCTGGTCGTCGGGAGCGGACCCGCGGGGCTCGGGGCCGCGATCGCGAGCGCCCGCAACGGGGCGCACACGCTGCTGGTCGAGCGGTACGGGTTTCTCGGCGGCAATCTCACGGCCGGCCTCGTCGGCCCGTGCATGACGTCCTACAGCCTCGACGGCACGACGCAGCTCATCAAGGGCATCTTCGAGGAGATGGTCCTGCGGATGGAACGGATCGGCGGCGCGATCCACCCGTCGAAGGTCGCGGCCTCCACCGAGTACTGCGGGTTCATCGAGTACGGGCACGACAAGGTCACCCCGTTCAACCCGGAGGCCGTCAAACAGGTAGCGATGGAGATGTGCCTCGAAGCCGGGGTCGAGCTGCGGCTGCACACGTTCGTCGTGGACGCGGTGATGAGCGGGGACGCGCTGGCTGGGGTCGTGGCCGCGAGCAAGTCCGGGCTCGAAGTGCTCCGCGGCACGGTTACGGTGGACTGCTCGGCCGACGGCGACGTCGCGGCGCGGGCGGGCGTGCCGTTCGAGATCGGCCGCGCCGAGGACGGACTGACGCAGCCGATGACGCTGTTCTTCCGTGTCGCCAACGTGGACGACGAACGCGTGAAGAAGTACATCTCGGCCCATCCCGACGACTACCGCCCGTTCTCGTCCCTGGTGCAGCAGGCGCGGGCGCGCGGGGAGTTTCCGATTCCCCGCCGCGGGGTCGGCATGTACAAGACGCTGGAGCCGGGCGTCTGGCGGATCAACACCACCCGCGTCCAGCGTCTCGTCGGCACGAGCGCGCGCGACCTGACGCAGGCGGAGATCGAGGGACGCCGGCAGGTCTACACGCTGATGGCGTTCTTCCGGAAGTGGTTGCCGGGGTTCGAGCGGTGCGAGCTGCTCGACACCGCGACGCAGATCGGCGTCCGCGAGACGCGGCGGATCGCCGGCGAGTACACGCTCACGCTCGAGGATCTGGCGGAGGGACGCGAGTTCGACGACGTGATCGCCCTGGCCGGGTATCCGGTCGACATCCACAGCCCGACCAGCGACGGCGGCGGTGCCACCGGTGAGCTCAAGACGGCCAACATCTACCAGATCCCGTACCGCTCGCTCGTACCGCTCAAGGTGGAACAGTTGTTGGTGGCCGGGCGGTCGCTTGCCGCGACGCACGAAGCGCTCGCGGCGGTACGCGTGATGCCGCCGGCGATGGCGATGGGCGAGGCGGCCGGCACCGCGGCCGCGATCGCGGTGGCGCTCGGGACCCCGCCGCGCCGTGTGCCGGTGCCGGAGTTGCAGGCGAGGCTGGTGCGGCAGGGCGCGTACCTCGGGGAGCGAATCGGCGCGCGCGCCAACGTCCGGGCATGATCGGGACGAGATCTGTCGGGCTCGCTCCGGGGCCGCCTGATCGGCCGGGCGTCCGGTCGATTGGTTCTGTCAATGCGGTAAGTGCGGTGACGATCTCTTCTATCGGCAGATCGGATACAATCTACCCCGCCGCCGGACCGTTGATTGGCACGGCGCGCAGCGGTTCTTGACAGAGGATCCCTGCTTTGAGATCATAATGTTGTAATCTTCAAGCGGACGGACCGGGCGACCGGTCCGTTGCGCTTTTGTGGGTCCGGTGCGCCGGATCCGGCGTTCGGTGGGATCCCCGGTCACCCCCGGCGTCGGGCGCGCAGCGCCGGCGACGCAAGAACGGCCTCGTTCAGCACGCGCACCGGGCTCCCGTCGAGAAACGTGCGGATATCCTCGACCGCGCCGCCGTAGGCTTCCCGATAGCCCTCCGCCGTCACGTACCCGAGGTGTGGGGTCGTCACGAGATGGTTCGCGCGCCGCAGCGGGTGATCGGTCGGCAGCGGCTCCTCGTCGTAGACGTCAAGCGCGGCCCCCGCGATCGTGCCTCGGGCGAGCGCGTCGAGGAGCGCGCGTTCATCCACGATCGGGCCCCGCGACGTGTTGACCAGGTACGCGGTCGACCGCATCAAGCCGAACTCCCGCGCGCCGATCATCCCTCGGGTACGCGGGCTCAGCCGCTGGTGAATCGTGACGACGTCGGCTGCCCGCAGCAGATCGTCCTTCGTGGCGAGCGCCGCGCCGCACTCCTCCGCGCGCGCCGCGGTGAG
>DASQGM010000208.1:0-2092 GCA_035632615.1 bacterium
GTTCCGGGAGCGTCACGTAGTTCCGGCCGTACGGCCGGGTGCGGGCGGCGATGTCTTGGAACACCACCGGGACCATGTCGGTCATCGGGGCGACGAGCACAGGCGGGCCGTCCCGGAAGAGAATCCCCACGAGCGGATGCCCGCCGGCGAACAAGGTGAGCGACTCCATCCTCAGCGCGAACCCGGTCGCGTATTCGACGTTCGCGGCCGAGGTGGCGACCAACGCATCCAGGTCGGCCGCCGCCATCGCCCGGCGCAGGCGGCGGAACCGGGACTCGGAGGGCCGGACCCGGGCCCGCGCGCTCACCGCCGACGTACCGAGGCGAACCGGGTTAGCCCGTCCGGCGAAATCGCCACGCCGGTGAACGTCTTACGATATACCCACGCGTACGCCGGATGCATCAAGGGCACGATCGGGGCGTCGTCCATGTAGACCCGTTGGATCTGCTGATAGATGCGGCTGCGGGCTCCTAGGTCGAAGGTCTGCGAGGCCTTCTGTGCCATCGCGCGCAACTCTTCGCCGCGGGGCGTGTTAGGGTAGTACGTGGCCGACTCCTTGCCGAGCAGGGCGACGCTGATGAGAAAGTCCGGTTGCGGCGGAGTATACCAGCCCTTCATCGTCAGCTCGCCCTTCAGTGTGTTGATGCTCGACCAGTACACCGACGAGTCCATCACCGAAAGCTTCGAGTTGACGCCGACCGCCGCGAGGTCGGCCTGCACGCGCTGCGCGACCTCCAGGACGTTCGGGATGAACGGGCGCTCCACGTTGAACGTCCACAGCTGTGTCGGGAACCCATTCGGATACCCGGCCTGCCGCAGCAGATCCCTGGCCTTGGCCGGGTCGTACGGGTACTTGGCCACGTTAGGGTTGTAGCCGGACATCCACGCCGGTACCATGCTGTCCGCGACGACCCCGAGTCCTCCCTCGATCGTCCGCATGATCGCCTGACGGTCGACCGCGTAGATCAGCGCGCGGCGGACGAGCACGTTGTCAAACGGCTTCTTCTGGTCGTTGATCGCCACGTAACCGATACAGGAGCAGGGTTTCGTCACCAGCGCGAGCGCGGCGTCCGACTCGATCGCCTGCCGCTGGTCCGGGGCCATCCCCTTGAGGAAGTCGCCCGAGCCGCGCCGAAGCTCGAGCAGCCGACTGCTCTGATCCGGCACGACCTTGAAGACGACCCGGTCGAGCGCGGGCGCGCCGCCCCAGTAGTCCTTGTTCGCTTCGAGCGTGATGTGGTCGCCCTTGACCCACTCCGTCAGCTTATAGGGACCGGAACCCACGGGCTGGCGCGCGAAGTCGTCGCCCAGCTTCCGGACCGCGGCGGGGCTGACGATCGGCACCGGCCACGCTGCCAGCATGTCGGGCAACAGGGCGTACGGCTGCTTGAGCGCGATCCGGACCGTCGAGGCGTCCACGACGTCCGCGTGCACGACGAGGTCGCCGAGCCAGATCCCGAGCGACGAGCTCCGCCCCTTGGCGAAGAACTGCGAGTCGGGGCTGAGCCGGTTGAGGCTAAACGCCACCGCATCGGCGTCCACGGGCGTGCCGTCGGTGAACCGCACTCCCTTCCTGAGCTTGAACGTCCACACGCGCCCGGCGACGTTGTCCCACGACACAGCGAGCCCCGGCTCGACGCCCCCGGAGGCGCCGGTGTGCAATAGGCTGTCGAAAATGTTCACGCCGACGTCCAGGTCCTCGGTAATGGTGGTGAAGCCCGGATCGAGGTAGTTCGAATCCGCCGAACGGACATACACGAGCGTCGCCGCGGGCTGGCCCGCGACCGGAGTGTCACCGATCCCCAACGCCAAGCTGAGTGCCGCGACCATCAACACGCACACGTGCACGCGCCCGAGTCTCATACGCACCCTCCTTCCATGCGATTCCGACCAGGGGGCGCGCATTCCGCCCCCGCGCACGATCTGTGTCGAACGCTACAGTTCGATCACCCGCCCGAGCGCCTCGAGCGACGCCTGGATGGCCGGCGGTGCCGCACCGGCCCCGTCGAACGTCGCCGGCCAGCGCAACCCCGCACCGGTGCCAACGAGCACGATCGTTTGTCCGGCAAGCGGTTCACCCTCGCGTGCGAGC
>DASQGM010000209.1:0-1539 GCA_035632615.1 bacterium
GGGTTCATCAGCCCGTCGGGATCGAACGCCGCCTTGACCCCCCGGAACGCTTGGTACAGCACCGGCCCGAACATCTTCTCCATGAACGCACCGCGCGACAGACCGTCCCCGTGCTCCCCGCTCAGCGCCCCGCCGAACTCCTGCACGAGGTCGCTGATCTCCTCGGCGATCTCGCGCATTTCCTGGACGTCCCGCGCCTGTTTGAGGTCCAGGATCGGGCGCGTGTGAAGCAGCCCGACGCTCGCATGCCCGTAGAACGACGCCTCCGACCCGTGCCGCCGGACGATATCGCGGAACCGCCGCGTGTACTCCGCGATCCGGTCCGGCCGCACGGCGCTGTCTTCCACGAACGCGACCGGCTTGCGCGCGGTCTTCATGCCGAGCAGCAGGCCCACGCCCGCCTCCCGCACGGCCCACAGGTTCGCCTGGGCGCCGGGGTCGACGAGCCTCCGCATCGGGCCGCGGAATCCCGCACGGTGCATCCGGGCCTCGAGCGCATCGAGTTTCGGCGCGAGCGCCTCATAGCTCTCGCCGGCATACTCGACCGCGATGATGGCACCGGGGTCGCCGTCGACGAAGGTCAGCCGGTGCCGGTGCTCCCGCGCCTGACGCGCCATGTCCAGAATGAACTTGTCGGTCAGCTCGACCGCGGTGGGCCCCGTGTCGAGGATCTCGGACGTATACTCCAGGGCCGGCACGATGTCGTCGAATTGGAACACCGCGAGCACCGTCGCCGGAGGCCGCCGGGCCAGACGAATCGTCGCCTCCGTCACCACGCCGAGCGTGCCCTCGGATCCGACGATCAGCTTCGCGAGATTGACGGGTCCCCCGGAGGGAAACTCGTCCAGATTGTAACCGCCCACGCGGCGCTGAATCTTGGGGAACCGCCGGGCCACCTCGTCGCGCGTCGCCTCGACGATCCGGCCCACCTCGCGGTAGATGCGGCCCTCCGCACCGTTCGCGCGCGCGCGCGCGGCCGCCTCGGCGGCGTCGACCGGCGCGAACGTGACCGGCGTGCCGCCGGCGAGCAACGCCCGCAACGCGAGGACGGTGTCGATCGTCTTTCCGTACACGATCGAGCGCGAACCCGAGGAGTTGTTCCCGATCATGCCGCCGATCGTCGCGCGGCTGCTCGTGGACGTCTCGGGCCCGAAGATGAGCCCCACCGGCGCCAGGGCCGCCAGCAGCTCGTTCCGGACGACGCCGGGCTCGACCCTGGCCCACCCCGCCTCCGCGTCCACTTCGACGACGCGGTTCATGTACTTGGAGAAGTCGAGCACCACCGCGCGCCCGACGGTCTGCCCGGCGAGGCTCGTCCCGCCTCCCCGCGGGAGCACCGGCACCCGCGCGGCGCGTGTCACCTCCAGGACCGCCTGCACGTCGGCGGCGTCCCGGGGAAGAACCGCGCCGAGCGGCTCGATCTCGTAGATGCTGGCGTCCGTGCTGTAGAGCACCCGGGAGACCGCGTCGAACCGAACCTCGCCGCGGATCCGTTGGTGCAGGTCGTGGGCGAGGTCTTGTCCCAGCGTCCGATCAGCC
>DASQGM010000210.1:0-15519 GCA_035632615.1 bacterium
CGTAAACTTGCGGCCGTCGACCACGTCGACGATCTCAATGTTGAATTCTGGGGCGCCGTTGGGTTTGAGTAAGAAATGGGCGCCAACGGCAAATGGCTCGTTCATCCTGCAGTATTCCAAGTCACGGTGCCAGGTAACCCAGCCGTTCACATCGGTCCAGAGCCGCCACACGTCTTCTTTCCTGAGCCCTGGGTAGATCTTGCTGGACGAGTTGGTCCACATCGCGCCCTCCGATCTTCCCGTTTTAGTATGTGCATTTATTATATTCAAGTTTACGATTATGTCAAGCTTCTCCTATCCACCGCCACGCTGGTTGGGAACTCAATGCCCGGGGCTCAATGGCAGCAGGTCAACGGCACGCGTGCGGGGCGGCGCCAACGTAATACCGGACTGTTGTCCTGCGGGTGGTGCCGGAGGAGGGACTCGAACCCCCACGGGCGTGAGCCCACGCGATTTTGAGTCGCGATCGTCTGCCGATTCCGACACTCCGGCGCACTGATCGGCGGTCCTAATCGTACCACACTCGTCTCGGCCCGCTCAAGCACGGTGCGGGTTCGTTCCCGCCCCGACGCGGTGGCGACCTCCGCCCGCTCGGAGGAGGCGGTGCGCCCGCGCGGAAGGTTTCTCAGCGATGACCGTTCCGGCCGCGCGCGACACGCTGCTCCTCCTCGACGCCAACGGGCTCGTCTACCGGGCGTTCTACGCGCTTCCCTACTTCACGACCCGCGACGGGCAGCCCACGAACGCCGTCTACGGCTTCACGACGATGCTCCTCAAGGTGCTGGACGAGGTGGCCCCCCAGTACGTCGCGGTGGCGTTCGACAAACCGGGGCCGACGTTCCGCCACGAGGCGTTCGCGGAGTACAAGGCCACGCGGCAGAAGATGCCGGACGACCTCCGGCCGCAGATCGCGCTTGCGAAGGAGGTCGTCGAAGCGTTCGACCTGCCGGTGTTCGAGGTCGCCGGGTTCGAGGCCGATGACGTGATCGGGACGCTGACCCGCTTGGCGGAGGCCCGCGGCACGGATGTCGTGATCGTGACGGGCGATCTCGACGCGCTGCAGCTGGTCTCCCCGCACACCCGCGTGATGATGACGAGCCGCGGGATCAGCGAGACCACGGTGTACGACGAAGCCGGGGTGCAGGCTAAGCTCGGCGTCGCGCCGGCTCGCGTGCCCGATCTCAAAAGCCTCAAAGGAGACACCACCGACAACATTCCGGGCGTCCCGGGCGTGGGCGACAAGACCGCCGCCCGCCTGCTCGCCGGCGGAGCGACCGTCGAGGAGGTGCTCGAGGCGCCCCCCGAGGGACGCGATGCGCGCCTGCGGCAACGACTCGATGAGCATCGCGCGCAGATCTTGCAGAGCAAGGCGCTGTCCACGATCCAGACCGACGTCCCGCTCTCGGTATCCTGGGATCTCCTCCGGCGTCGTCCGGTCGACGCCGCGCGGATCCGTGACCTGTTCACGCGCCTGGAGTTCAAGTCATTGCTGGACCGGCTCGGCGTAGAGGTCCCGCGCACGGAGGCACGCGGCACGTACGGGACGATCTCCCCCGACCACGTGACGGCGTTCTTGGAGGGGGTCTCCGAGGTGGCGATCGCGCCGGTCGCCGAAGGTGACGGCCCGCTCAGGTCGCGCCTCGTCGGCATCGCGCTGGCCCGACGGGGCGGGGAGGCGAGCTACCTCGAGCTCTCTGACGGGGTGCCGCCGGCGCTTGCCGACGTGCTGGCGCGGGAGGACGTGCCGAAGCTGAGTCAGGACGTCAAACGCGATCGGTTGCTTCTGGAGGGCGCGGGGCTCGCGCCCCGGGGGTTCGCGTTCGACGTCGGGCTGGCGTCGTACCTGCTGGACCCGGGGAAACGAACGCACACGTTGGAGAGCAGCGCGTGGGAGCACCTCGGCTGGCGCTTGCACGAGGAGAGCGCGGACGCGGACGGGCTGGCGCTCGGTCCGGCGCCCGGGGAGCGCGCAGCCGAGGAGGCCGACCTGATCTTCCGGCTGCGCGACGTCATGGCGGCGCAGCTCCGCGCGCGCGAGGTGGACCAGCTCTACCACGAGATCGAGCTGCCCCTCGCGAGCGTGCTCGCGCGCATGGAGCGCGTCGGCGTCGCGATCGACGTGCCGGCGTTGCGCGCGCTCTCCGACGAGCTGCGGCAGCGCCTCGAGGCGCTGACGGCCGACATCTACCGGTTGGCCGGCACGGAGTTCAACATCGGATCGCCCAAGCAGCTCGCGTTCGTCCTGTTCGAAAAGCTCCAGCTTCCGGCCCTCAAGCGGACCAAGACCGGGTTCTCCACCGACGCCGAGGTGCTCGAGCAGCTCGCGCCGCAGCACGCCGTGGTCGCCCGCATTCTGGAGCATCGCGAGCTGAGCAAGCTGCTCAGTACGTACGTGGACGTGCTTCCTGCGATGGTCGATCCGCGGACCGGCCGGCTCCACACCACGTACAATCAGGCCGTCGCCAGTACCGGGCGTGTCATCACGACCGACCCGAATCTGCAGAACATTCCGATTCGGACGGAGGTGGGGCGGCAGATCCGGCGGGCGTTCGTCGCGGGGCGGGAAGGCACGGTCCTGCTCTCTGCGGACTACTCGCAGATCGAGCTGCGGGTGCTCGCCGAGGTCACCCAGGACCCCGGACTGCTCGAGGCGTTCCGGCGGGGGGCGGATATTCATACGGTGACGGCGGCCGAGGTGTTTTCCGTGGACGCGGAGACGGTGACCGCCGAGATGCGCCGCCGCGCCAAGGCGTTCAACTACGGCATCGCGTACGGCATCAGCGACTTCGGGCTCGCCGCGCAACTCTCGATCGGTCGGGACGAGGCGCGCGTGTTCATGGACACGTACTTCGCGCGGTACCCGCGCGTCGCGGAGTACATGCGGACGGTGGTCGAGCAGGCCCGGAGGGACGGGTACGTCAAGACGCTCCTCGGCCGCCGCCGCTACCTGCCGGATATCTTGAGCCGCAATCGGGTGATCCGCGAGGCCGCCGAACGCATCGCCATCAACGCGCCGATTCAGGGCACGGCCGCGGATATCATCAAGATCGCGATGCTGCGGGTGGACCGTGAGCTGCTGCCGGAGGCGCCGGGCATGGAGATGATCTTGCAGATCCACGACGAGTTGCTCTTCGAGGTGCCCCAGGAGCTCGTCGAACGCGTCGGCCCGCGGGTGCGGCAGGTGATGGAGGAGGCGTATCCGCTGGCGGCCCCGCTCGTGGCAGATCTCGCCGTGGGACCCAACTGGCAGGATCTGACGGAACTGACATGAAGGGCCGCCAGTGAGCCGCCCGCCGGTCAGAATCGGGCTCACCGGAGGGATCGCGAGCGGCAAGAGCACCGTCACAGCGGCGCTGCGGGACGCCGGGGCGGCAGTTGTGGACGCCGACCGGATCGCGCGCGAGGTCGTGGCCCCCGGCGGGCCGGCGTACGACGACGTCGTGCGGGAGTTCGGCTCCGAACTCGTGGGACCCGGCGGGGCGATCGACCGCAAGGCGCTCGGGGCGCGCATCTTCAACGACGCGGCGGCGCGCCGCCGGCTGAATGCGCTCACCCATCCGCACATCCGCCGGCGCATGGCGGAGGACGCGGCGCGTCTCGCGGCCACCCCCGGCGTCGCGGTCATCGTCTTTGAGATCCCGCTCCTGCTCGACACGACAGACGGCCGGGACCTTGGGCTCGACGGCATTATCGTCGTGTCCGCGCCGGAGGACGTGCAGCTGGACCGTCTCATTGCACGGGACGGCGTATCACGCGACGAGGCGCGTCGCCGCCTCGCCGCGCAGGTCCCGCTCCGCGACAAAGTCGCAGCGGCCGACTGGGTGATCGACAACAGCGGCACGCCCGACGCCACGCGGAGGCAGGTTGAGCGCTTGTGGACGACGCTCACCGCCAAGGCCAACCTCCGGAATTCCTCCCCATAGGACAACTCGGTCGCGCCGCGGCATCGCGCTGGCCCCGTGCGCCGTCGCGCGGGGGCCGAACGCCCCCGGCGGTTCTCCCCACGTCTTGTTGAGGAACCAAGAGGGCAGAATCATTCTGAGATGCTGAATCTGCCAAGCACCGCCACGCTCGTGATCGGAGGCGCCCTCAGCCTCATCGGGATCGGGGCCTTCATCTACGGCAGGCGAACCGGCCGTACCGGGTTTCTCATCGGCGGCGGTGTGCTCATGGTCGTTCCGTATCTCGTCGGCAGCCCTCCGTTGTTGGTCCTGATCGGGGCCGCAACCCTCGTCGGGATGTACTTCTTCCGCTACTAGGCCCTCGATCGACCCCCTGCACCCGTGTGTCTGGGCACCCGAGACATGCCGCGCGTTCAACGGTGAGCCGTGGTTGATGCTGAAAGCGGACTGCCCCGGAACGGCGGCGATGTCCGATGACGCGTTCGACCAAGGTCGTGGCGTTCTCCGGCCGCCTCAACGCCCGGGAGGCCGTGCGCGGCGTGCTCTGCGGCCCGTGGAGCATGCCCGAACCCTCATGTTATAATTGGTTAATACATCCCTCATCTTCCGGTGGGTTATCGAACTATGCCGCAGTTCAAGATGGTGACCGAACAACAGCCGGCCGGCGATCAGCCGAGCGCGATCGCCGGGCTCGTCGAAGGTATCCGGCGCGGCGACCGGTTCCAGACACTCCTGGGGGTCAAGGGTAGCGGCAAAACCTACACGGCAGCGCGTGTCATCGAGCAGATCCAGCGCCCAACCCTCGTGCTTGCCCATAACAAGACGCTGGCGGCGCAGCTGTACGGCGAGTTCCGGCAGTACTTTCCCGACAACGCGGTGCGGTACTTCGTCTCGTACTACGATTACTACCAACCCGAGGCGTACGTGCCGCAGACCGACCTGTACATCGCCAAGGACGCGTCGATCAACGACGAGATCGATCGATTGCGCCACGCGTCCACGAAGGCCCTGATGGAGCGCCGCGATGTCGTTATCGTCGCCTCGGTCTCGTGCATCTACGGCTTGGGCTCGCCCGAGGATTACCAGGACGTGATGTTGTTCCTGCGGGTCGGCGAGCAGAAGCCGCGCGACGCGATTCTGCGCCGGCTGGTGGACGTGCAGTACGAGCGCAACGACATCGATTTCGCGCGCGGCCGGTTCCGCGTGCGCGGAGACGTCATTGAGATCTTTCCGGCCTACGAGGACCGCGCGGTCCGCGTCGAGTTGTTCGGGGACGAGGTCGAGCGCATCCATGAGATCAACCCGCTCACCGGCGAGGTCCTGGTCGACAAGCCGGCCGTGGCGATCTGGCCCGCGAAGCACTGGGTCACGACCGCGGCCAAGTTGGGCGCGTCGCTGGACCGGATCGAGGCCGAGTTGCGGGAGCGCGTGGCGTGGTTCCAGGCCCAGGGCAAGCTCTTGGAGGCGCAGCGGCTGGAGTTCCGGACCAAGTACGATCTGGAGATGCTGCGCGAGGTCGGTTACTGCCCTGGCATCGAGAACTACTCGCGCCATCTCTCCGGGCGCGCCGAGGGCGAGCGACCGGGATGCCTGCTCGACTACTTTCCCAAGGATTTCCTCGTCATGATCGACGAGTCGCACGTGACGGTGCCTCAAGTCAGGGGGATGCACGAGGGCGACCGCGCGCGGAAGAAGAACCTCGTGGACTTCGGCTTCCGGTTGCCGTCCGCCTACGATAACCGGCCGCTGACGTTCGCGGAGTTTGATGCGCTCGTGCCGCAGGCCGTCTTCGTCTCCGCGACCCCGGCAGCGTACGAACTGGCGGTCAGCTCGCGGGTCGTGGAGCAGATCGTGCGTCCGACCGGGCTGGTGGATCCGCAGGTGGAGGTCCGCCCGGCGAAGGGACAAGTGGATGATCTGATCGCCGAGATCAAGACGCAGGTCGAGCGGGGCGAGCGGACGCTCGTGACCACGCTGACGAAGCGGATGGCCGAGGATCTGTCCGACTATCTGCAGGAGCTCGGCATGAAGGTGCACTACCTCCACGCGGAGGTCGAGGTCCTGCAGCGTATTCAGATCTTGAAAGACCTGCGCGAAGGCACGTACGACGTGCTCGTCGGTATCAACCTTCTCCGGGAAGGGCTCGATCTGCCCGAGGTGTCGCTCGTGACGATTCTCGACGCCGACAAGGAAGGGTACCTCCGCTCGGAGACAAGCCTGATCCAGACGATGGGGCGGGCGGCGCGGAACGTGGGCGGACGGGTGATCCTCTACGCCGACGAGGTCACCGACTCGATGCGCAAGGCGATCGCCGAGACCAACCGGCGCCGCGAGATCCAGCTGCGCCATAACGAGGAACACGGCATCACGCCGACGACCATCGTGAAACCCATTCGCGACATGATCGAGCTTGAGGCGGTGGCGGAGGAGCCGGACGCCTACGCCGCCGGAGAGCCGGGCGAGGGCGCCGTGCTGACGGCCAAGGAATTGATCGGGTTGGCGGAGCAGGGCAAGCAGGTGCCCTGGGACATCGCCCGGCTGTTGATGTTGAGCCCTGGGGAACTCGAGGGCACGATCGAGGCGCTCGAGCGCGAGATGCGGAAGGCCGCCGCGGAGCTGCAGTTCGAGAAGGCGGCGTCGTTGCGCGACCAGCTCCGAGAGTTGCGGCGGGGGCTGGGGGAGCCGTTCTTTGGCGGGACGAAGTCCCGCCGTGGACGGCGTCCGTCTCCCGCGCCGGTCGGCGGCGCGCGGCCGAGGCCGCGCAGGGACGGTGGACGCGGGCGGGCTCAGTAGAATCCGGGCCACCGTCGGGTCGATGAGGTGGAGTGGAACGCTCGGTCGCGACGTTAGACATGGGGACGTCACTTGGCAGTACTCGGACCGGAGAGGAATCGGAACCTGCTAGGGCGAACACACGTTCGATTCTCTTGTCATCGCCGCCGTCGGCGGCACACGCAGAGGGGTAGCCATGCCGCTTGACCGCATCGTGGTGCGAGGCGCACGCGAGCACAATCTTCAAAACATCGACGTCGAACTGCCTCGGGATCGTCTGGTCGTGCTGACCGGGATCTCCGGGTCGGGCAAATCGTCGCTGGCCTTCGACACGATCTACGCCGAGGGACAGCGCAAGTACGTCGAGTCGCTCTCGGCGTACGCCCGGCAGTTTCTCGGCCTGATGGAAAAACCGGACGTGGACCACATCGACGGCCTGAGCCCGGCCGTCTCGATCGACCAGAAGGGAGCGCCGCGCAATCCCCGCTCCACGGTCGGCACCGTCACGGAGATCTACGACTATCTGCGCCTCCTGTACGCGCGTGTCGGCACGCCGCACTGTCCGAAATGCGGGAAGCCGATCAGCCGGCAAACGCCCGAGCAGATCGTGGACCGTGTGCTCGAGATGCCCGAGGGTCGGCGGATTCTCGTGCTCGGTCCGATCGTGCGGGGTCGCAAAGGGGAGTACCGGCAACTGTTCCAGGACCTCCGCCGGCAGGGGTTCGCCCGCGTCCGCGTGGACGGCAACCTGTACGAGCTCGGCGAGGAGATCCCGCTCGACAAGAACCGGAAGCACCAGATCGAGGTGGTCGTGGACCGGCTCATCGTGCAGCCCGACATCCGGAGCCGGCTCAACGACTCGGTGGAGACCGCGCTCAAGCTCGGCCAGGGCATCGTGGGCATCTCGGTCGTGGACGGCGAGGAGTTCGTCTTCAGCCGCAACTTCGCGTGTCCGGACGACGGGGTCAGCCTGTCCGAGATCGAACCGCGGATCTTCTCGTTCAACGCGCCCTACGGCGCGTGCCCCACGTGCACCGGCTTGGGGTTCAAGCAGGAGATCGATCCCGCGCTGGTGTTGGACGCCTCCCTGTCGCTGCTCGACGGTGCGGTGCTGCCATGGGCGACTTCGACCAGCGAGTACTACCAGGAGGTGCTGCGCTCGCTCGCGGACCACTACGGCGTCGACGTGCACACGCCGGTTCGGAAGCTGTCGCGGGAGTTCGTCCGGGCGCTGCTGCACGGGACGGATGAGCCGATCAGGCTGAAGTACCACAACCGCTGGGGGACGCTGCGACAGTACGATGCCGCGTTCGAAGGGATCGTGCCGCAGCTCGAGCGCCGCTACCAGGAGAGCGACTCCGAGTACGTGAAGGAAGAGATCGAGCAGTTCATGAGCAGCGCGCCGTGTCCGGACTGCCGCGGCACGCGCTTGAAGAAGGAGAGCCTCGCCGTCACCGTCGGCGGGCGTTCGATCGCCGACGTGTGCGCGCTGACCGTCCGGGGCGCGATGCAGTTCTTCACGACGCTCGCGTTCAGCGACCGCGAGCAGATGATCGCGGCGCAGATCCTGAAGGAGATCCGGGCCCGGTTGCGGTTCCTCGTGGACGTCGGGCTCGACTACCTCACCCTCGACCGGACCGCCAACACGCTCTCCGGCGGCGAGGCCCAGCGGATCCGGCTGGCGACGCAGATCGGTTCGGGGTTGATGGGCGTCCTGTACGTCCTCGACGAGCCGAGCGTGGGGCTGCACCAGCGGGACAACCGCCGGTTGATCGAGACGCTCGAACGGCTGCGCAACCTCGGCAACACGATCCTCGTCGTGGAGCACGACGAGGATACGATCCGGGCTGCCGACTGGATCGTGGACATCGGGCCGGGCGCGGGCGCGCACGGCGGGCACGTCGTCGCGTCGGGGCCGCTCGAGACGATCCTGCGTACGCCCGAGTCCACGACCGGCCAGTTCCTGTCAGGCGCGCGCCGGATCGCGATCCCGCCCCGCCGGCGCGCCGGGCGCGGTGAGGCGTTGGTGGTCCGCGGCGCCCGCGAGCACAACCTGAAAGGGATCGACGTGGCGATTCCGCTCGGGATGTTCGTGTGCGTGACCGGTGTGTCGGGATCGGGCAAGTCCACGCTCATCGACGACATCCTATACCGGGCGCTGTCCCACCACCTGCACGGGTCCCGCACGCGGCCGGGCGCCCACGATCGGATCGAGGGGCTTCGGCTGCTCGACAAGGTGATCAACATCGACCAGTCGCCGATCGGCCGGACGCCGCGCAGCAACCCCGCGACGTACACGAAGACGTTCGACCTGATCCGCGAGCTGTACGCGCTGACGCCCGACGCGCGGACACGAGGGTTCAAACAGGGGCGGTTCTCGTTCAACGTCCGCGGAGGACGATGCGATGCCTGTGAGGGGGACGGGATCGTCCGGATCGAGATGCACTTCCTTCCGGACGTGTACGTTCCGTGCGACGTGTGCAAGGGGAAGCGGTACAATCGCGAGACGTTGGAGGTCAAGTACAAGGGCAGGTCCATCGCCGACGTCCTGGACATGACTGTGGATCAGGCGCTCGGATTCTTCGACGCGATCCCCCGGATCAAGCGCAAGCTCCGCACGCTCGCGGACGTCGGGCTCGGCTACATCACGCTCGGTCAGCCCGCGACGACGCTGTCCGGAGGGGAGGCGCAGCGGGTCAAGCTGAGTACCGAGCTCAGCCGCCGCGACACCGGCCGGACGATCTACATCCTCGACGAGCCGACCGTCGGGCTCCACTTCGCGGATGTCCAGCGGCTGCTGGACGTACTTCACCGGCTCGTGGACGTTGGCAACACCGTGCTTGTCATCGAGCACAACCTCGACGTGATCAAGACCGCGGACTGGCTGGTCGACCTCGGGCCGGAAGGCGGCGACTTCGGGGGGCAGGTGATCGCCGAAGGTCCGCCCGAGGCGGTCGCCCGAGTCGCGGCATCGTACACGGGCCAGTACCTCCGCAAGATCCTCGGGCCGGAGGCCGTACGCGCGGCCGGCACCGCGGGACCGCGCCGGGACGGAGAGCGGGCGCTGCCCCGATCCGGGAACGGAAACCGGGACGGCGTGGGCGGCACCCCGCCTCCCGTGCGAGACCCCGCGCCGGTGAGGCGGCCTCGCATGCCGGTCGGGAGGCGTCGGGGAGCCTAGCGGTGGGATGCGCGGTTCCCCGTCGCGCGAGAGGCTGACCGAATGCCCTCGGACGCAGCGCGGTCACAAATCGACGATCTCATCGGCACGATCACGTCGCTTTCGGGACCCACGGACCCGCAGCTATCGCCCGACGGACGCCACCTTGCGTACGTACGCATTCCCTTCGCTCAGGCGGGGGAGTACGCCGAGGGGGACATCTGGGTCGCGCCGGCCGACGGCTCGGCGCCCGCGCGGCAGTTCACGCGGGGCAACGCCCGCGACGATAGCCCGCGGTGGTCCCCCGACGGACGGACGCTCGCGTTTCTCTCGGACCGCCTGAACCGAGGCGTCAGGTCGCTGTACCGCATCTCGCCGGACGGCGGCGAAGCGCTGCTGCTGGTCCGACGGGAGGGGAGGGGGATCGAGCGGTTCGCGTGGTCGCCGGACGGCTCGCGGATCGCGTTCACCGCTCCCGACGAGCCCACGGACGAGGACGCACGCCGAACGCGGGAGCGCGATGACGCCGACGTGTACGGAGATCGCTGGCGATGCGCGCGCCTGCACGTGCTGGACGTCGCCCGCGGGACCGTCTCCCCGTGGGACACGGAGGAGCGGCACGTCGCGGATTTTGCCTGGGCGCCCGGCGGCAGGACGATCGCGGTGCTTGCGGCGCGCACGCCCGAGGTGGAAGCGCGCCACCGCATGGAGTTGCTGATCGCCTCCGAGGACGGGACGCCGAGGCGGATATGTTCCGTCGGCGGCGCACAGGCCATGACGTGGCCCGAGGCTGCGTCCACGATCCTCTGGCTTGGTTCGCACAGCGGCGGGCCGCAGTCCGCGTTTGCGGTGTTTGCCGTCGATGTGGCACACGGTCCCGACGACCAGGGGGGCGTCGGGACGCCTCGCGCCACCCCGCCGCGTCTCGTAGGGCCGGGCCCAGACGACGGCCGCTGCGCGGTGGGCCTTGCGCGGATCGCGGGCGACGCGCGCGTCGTCGTCGCGGTTGCCGAGGGCCTGACGACCCGGCTGGAGTGGCTCGATGCCGGCACGGGGACGCGGGAGGTGCTGTGGGAGGTGCCGGACGGCGAGGTGCACGAGTTTTCCGCCGTCGTGCACAACGGATCGCCGCTGCTCGCCGTGGTTCAGAGTTTCGGCGACGCACCCCCCGAGGCGTATGTCGGCCGGCCCGGTGCGCTCGTCCCCGTCAGTCGCCATCACGCGCCCATCTCCACGTGGTCGTTTGGAAGACAGGAGCCGTTCTATTGCACGGCGGCCGACGGCTTTGCGCTCGACGGCGTGCTCATCCGGCCGGCCCGCGAGGCTCCCGGGCCCTGGCCCACGATCGTGCTGGTCCACGGCGGACCGTATCACGGCCGCGCCGGCAACGGGTTCCACCTGTCTTGGGGTCAGCTGCTCGCGATGGTCGGCTATGCCGTGCTCCTCCCCAACTATCGTGGCGGCATGGGGCACGGCGAGCGATTCGCCGCCGCGGTCCGGGGCGATATCGGCGGCCCGGATTTCTCGGACGTCATGGCCGCGGTCGACGCCGCCGTGGCTCGCGGCGTCGCGGATGAGCGCCGCCTCGGGATCGGCGGGTGGAGCCAGGGCGGGTTCATGACCGCGTGGGCCGTAACGCAGACAGACCGCTTTCGAGCGGGCGTGATGGGCGCCGGGATCAGTCACTGGGGCATGGAGGTCCTGACCAGCGACGCTCCGACGTTCGAGGCGACCCTTGCCGGCGACCGTCCGTGGGACGGTCCGGACGCCCGGCAGGGCGACCTCCGCTCTCCGATCACATACGCCCGGAACGTGCGGACGCCGCTGTTGATCCTGCACGGCAGGAACGACGAACGCATCCCGGTCGGCCAGGCCATCGGGTTCGAGCGAGCGCTGCGGGAGAACGGCGTGCCGGTGCAGCTGGTGACGTATCCTCGCGAACCGCACGGTGTGCGTGAGCGCAACCATCAGCGGGACCTGCTCCGGCGCGTGGTCCGATGGTTCGATCGGTGGCTCACGTAGCTGACGGAGCGGATCGATAGCGACGCGGCGCGCACGAGAGGGTAATCGCGGCACGCATCAGGGCAGACGTGCTGTTCTGGGGGCCGCTCATGGCGTCCGCGCTGCTCGGTTCGGTGCCGATCGCGGTGATCTATACGTTCTTCGTGGACCACTACGTGTCCGGGTTGACCGCGGGGGCGGTGAAGGGGTAGACCGCGCTCCCGCGGGGGACTCCGCGTATGACGGAGGAGACTGCGCGACGCGCATCGGAATCCCTTAGAAACGACCGGCAAGAACCCAGGCGGGAGGGCGTGATGGCGGAGCCGCAGCTTGTGTTGTGGACGGAGAGTGACAACGGCCCCAGGTTCGGCGTCGACACGGACGGAATCGCGGCGGCCGGCGGGGTGTTCCGCTCGGTGCGGTGCCGGGACGAGGCGGAGCGCATCGCGGCGGCACGGGACGCTCGCGTGATGGTGGTGGGCGGCGCGGCGATCACAGACGCGGTGTACGCGGGGGCGCCGCGTCTCGTCGGCATCGTTCGGACCGGGATCGGCCTGGATACCGTGGACATTCCCGCGGCGACCCGGCACGGCGTCTGCATCTCGCACGTTCCGGACTTCTGCTACGACGAGGTCGCGGATACCGCGTGGGCGTTGATTCTGGCGGTGACCCGCAAGGTCGTGCTCGCCGACCGGCACGTTCGTGCGGGCGAGTGGGCGCCGGGCGCCGTGATGCCGGTGCACACGCTCCGCGGGCAAACCTTGGGGCTCGTGGCGTTCGGGCACATCGCCCGCAAGGTGGCCGAGCGCGCGCGCGGGTTCGGCGTCCGGATCATCGCCGCGGACCCGTACGTGGACGCGGCGGCGATGCGCGCGGAGGGCGTGGAGAAGGTCAGCCTGGATGACCTTCTGGCGCAGGCCGACATCGTGTCCCTGCACACACCGCTGACGCCGGAGACGCGCGGGATGCTCGGCGCGGCGGGGTTCGGGCGGATGAAGCCGGGGGCGGTGCTCATCAACACGTCCCGCGGCGGCGTCGTGGACCAGGCGGCGTTGATCGAGGCCCTCCGCTCCGGACGGCTGAGCGGGGCGGGGCTCGACGTCCAGATTCCGGAACCTCCCTCCAAAGACACCCCCTTGTTGCAGATGGACAACGTCGTGCTGACGCCGCACTACGCCTCGACGACCGTGGAGGCCATGCGCGACCTGGCCGCCAAGGTGAGCCGTCAGGTGATCCAGTTCCTCCGCGGCGAGTGGCCGACCTATCTCGCGAACCCGGCGGTGCGGGAACAGTCCGGCTGCCGTCTGGTCGCGAGGCGAGGAGCGGCGCGATGACGTCCAATCAGGCCAAGGCAAAGCTGCGCGAGGGCGGAACCGCGATCGGGACGATGGTGTCGGAGATGCGCAGCGAGGAAGTCGCGTATGTGCTGGCGGCCGCCGGCTTCGACTTCTTCGTGATCGACACCGAGCACGGGTCGGCCGACATGGAGACGGTCCAGCGGATCTGCCGGGCCGCGCGCGCGGCCGGCATTGCGCCGCTCGTTCGCGTGACGGAGATCGGCTACGCGCTGATCGCCCGCACGCTGGACGCCGGGGCGTTGGGCCTCATGGTCCCGCACGTCGAAACCGCGGCCGACGCCCGCACGATCGTGCGGTGCGCCAAGTACCCGCCGGTCGGCGAGCGGGGGTTCGGGCTCAGGAGCGCCGTGACCGATTACTCGGGCGCGTCGGTCCCCGACGCGATCGCGTGGTCCAACGCGGAAACGATGTTGATGGCGCAGGTCGAGAGTCAGCGCTGCCTCGACAACCTGGACGAAATCGCCGCGGTGCCGGGCATTGACGTTCTGCTCGTCGGACCGACGGACCTCAGCATCGCGCTCGGCGTGCCCGGACAGTTGCTGCACCCGAAGATGGAGGACGCCTACCGGCGCGTGGCCGAGGCGGCGCGCCGCCACAACATCGCCGCCGGTCTCCATCCCGGCGACATCAAGGTCGTGCAGCGCGGTCGGGACCTCGGGATGCGGTGTCTCATGTACTCTGCCGAGATCCGCATGTTGTGGCTCGCCGCGCGCGAGGCGGTGCAGGCCCTGCGGGCCGGGAGCTGATCGCCCCGCGGCCGGCAGCAGGCGGGCCGCGCGCAAGGCGCGAATCCCCCTGAAAACGTTGAGGCCGGAGTGTCACGCCGAGGAGGGGTATGCATGACGCGGGCGCGTTGGAGCATCTGGGCGGCTGCCGTCGCGGCGGCGGCGCTGTTCGGAACCGGGGTGCCGTGGGGGCCGATGCCGGCGCCGGGGGCCGCCCCCGCGTCGCTCACGTTCGGCCTGTCTGCCGAGCCGCCCAATCTCGATCCCCACAACAGCGCCGGCGCGGCCGCGCAGACCGTGAAGCTGCAGATCTACCGGGGGCTGTTCAAGCTCGATTCCCGGGGCCAGATCCAGAAGGATCTCGTCGGGTCGTACGATCAGCCGACGCCGACCACCTACGTGTTCCACCTCCGGCCCAACCTCAAGTTCAGCGACGGATCGCCGGTGACCGCGGCCGACGTCGTGTTCAGCTTCCAGCGCATCGCGGACCCGAAGGTCGGCGCGTACCTCCAGAAGCGGCTGGCCGGCATCGAGAGCGTGGAGGCGGTGGACCCGCAGACGGTCAGGCTGACGCTGCACGCGCCGGACGCGGTGTTCATCACGCTGCTGGCGCTCCCGCAGGCGGCGGTCGTGTCGAAGACGTTCACGCTCGCCCACAACAATGACCTGAAGACGGTCACGATGGGTGAGGGGCCGTACATGCTCGCCGACTGGCAGCGTGGGGTGCAGCTCACGGTCACCCGCAACCCCAACTACTCCGGCGGGGCGGCGAAGACGCCGGAGATCCGGTTCGTGTTCTATCCCGACGACAACTCGCGTGTCGCGGCGCTCGAGTCCGGCTCGGTGGACATGATCGAGTACGTCCCGTGGCAGGCGATCACCCAGATCCGGTCCAACCCGCAGTTCGGCTATCAGGGAACGGACGGCCCGTTCATGTACCTCGTGTTCAACGTGACCCAACCGCCGTTCAACGACGTGCGCGTGCGGCGGGCGATCGGTTATGCGATCGACCGCGACGCGATCATCAAGACCGCGTTCTTCGGTCGCGGCGGGACGATCTACGGTCTGCCGGTCACGAAGGGGAACCTGGCGTACGATCCGGCGTTCGATCGCGCCTACACGTACGATCCCGCGAAAGCCAAGCAGTTGCTCGCGGAGGCCGGGTTCCCGAACGGGTTTACCGCGACCCTCCTGAGCACGGCCCAGTACGGCATGCACAAGGACACCGCGCAGGTGGTGCAGCAGAACCTCACCGCGATCGGCGAGCACGTCACGCTGTCCCTGCCGGACTGGCCGACGCGCGTCGCGACCGGGAACGAGGGGCGCTATCAGTTCGCGGTGATGGGGACGGTCGGCGACTACAGCGACCCGGACTTCCTCTCGCTGTTCCTGCACTCGGGCCCGACGTACTACGCGTACGCGGCGGGCTACGACAACGCGACGATGGACGTGCTGCTGGAGCAGGCGCGGGCGGCGCTCGATCCCGCGAAGCGCAAGTCGCTGTACGCGCAGGTCCAGCGCACAGCGCTCGCGGACGCCCCGTATATCTTCTTGACCTACCGCGAACAGGGATACGCGTACCGGAAAGGGCTCGAGGGGTT
>DASQGM010000211.1:0-3419 GCA_035632615.1 bacterium
ACATCTCCGTGCGTTTCATCCGGCCCATCACGAGAACGTCTTCGAACCCGCGCGTCGTCAGGATCCCGAGCGTCGCGCCCTTGTGCTCGAGCACCGCGTTCGTGCCGATCGTCGTCCCGTGCACCACCCGCTCGACGTCGGCAGGCGCGCATCCCGCCTGCGCGACGATGCTGCGCAGGCCCTCCAGAAACGCGCCCGCCGGCCGCTTCGGTTGCGACGGGACCTTTAACGCAAACAACGCCTGCCGCTCGCGATCGACCGCCACGACGTCGGTAAAGGTGCCGCCGACATCGATCCCGACGATCAGGCGGGCCGTTTGATTATCCACCGCGATCCCTCCACCCCGTCCGCACGCTCGCGGGCGTTCCTGCCGTTGTTGAGGTCATCCCTCGACGCATCCGGTGCCCCTGGACCGCGCCCGCAGGGCATCCGTCGCCGCGCGGTCGACGCGCGTGCCGGTCCCGTCCAGCGCCACACCGTAGTCCCGGCGCGCCGCCTCGGCCGACACGCGTCCATCCAGCACGTCTTCGAGGACCCGGTCGGGGTCGCGGACCAGCGGATCCCCGAATCCGCCCCCGCCCGTCGTGTAGAACCGCAGCAGGTCTCCCTCGTCAAGGTGCGTCAGGATCTTGGACGGCAGCTCCTCCGTGCGGCCATCGCGGCGGACGACGACCGTCCGGCACAGCGGCGCCGGGTGCCCGCCCCGCAGCCCCCACGGCTTGAAATTGTGCCGGTCCCGGCGGTGCGAGAATGTCACCGGCCCGCCGACCCACCGGCACACCGCGACGTATCCGAGCCCGCCACGGTACGTGCCCGCCCCTCCGGAGTCCGTCCACAACTGGAGCCGCTCGAATTGGAGCGGCGACTCCATCTCGCACGCCTCGAGCGGATAGCTCGTGCAGTTATTGATGTCGGTTTCCACCACGTCGATGCCGTCCTTCCCCGGGCGAGCGCCCCCGCCGCCGGAGAACGGCACGCCGATGAACCCGACGAACAGCTTGTTCGTGTCCTTGCGACGGCCGCCGACGAGCATCAGCGAGATCTGCCCGTGCGAGGCCGCGGGGATCTGATCGGGCAGCGCCTGCGCGAGCGCACCAAACAGCACGTCGACGATGCGCTTGATCGTGTAGGAGCGCAGCCCGACCGGCGCCGGCGGGAGCGGGTTAACGAGCGTCCCCTCGGGCGCTTCGATCTCGACGCACCGGTAGCACCCCTGGTTGTTGGGCACATGGGAGCCCGCCAGCGCGCGCACCACGTAGTACACGGCCGACATCGTCGAGGCGGGCACGGAGTTGATCGGGCCCTTGGCCTGCGCATCGGTGCCGGTGAAGTCCACGTGGAACCGGGATCCGCGGATCGAGACCGTGGCGCGGATGCGCAGCGGGCGGTCGCGCTCCACCCCGTCGTGGTCGAGGAAATCCTCGAAGACGTAGTCGCCGTCGGGGATCGCGTCGATCGCGATGCGCGTCAGGCGCTCCGCGTAGTCCTGAAGCTCGTCGAACGCGCGCAGGAGCGTGGGGGCACGATACTCCTCGAACAGCGCCTCGAGACGCCGCCTCCCGATGTTCCCGGCGGCGAGCTGGGCGCGGAGGTCGCCGAGCAGCGTGTCGGGCACGCGGGTGTTCAGCCGGAGAATCTCCCAGACGTCCCGGTTGGGCTGCCCCTCCACGTAGAGGCGCACCGGCGGGATCCGGAGGCCCTCCGCGAAGATCTCGGTGACGTTCGGCGGCGTGCTGCCGGGGGCGAACCCGCCGACGTCCTGATGGTGCGCCATCGTCACGCTCAGCGCGACCACCCGGCCGTCCCAGAACACGGGCGCCACCACGGTGATGTCGGGCAGGTGCGTGCCGCCGTCGTACGGGTCGTTGAACGCGTAGACGTCGCCCGGGCGCATCTCCCCCGCCGGGAACGCCTGCAGGATGCGCCGGACGGCCGGGATCATCATCCCCAGGTGGCCGGGAAGCGCCGCGGCTTGGGCGAGGGTGTTCCCGTCGCGGTCGAACAGCGCCGAGGAGGCGTCCATCGCCTCCTTGACGATGCTCGAGAACGCGCTTCGACAGAGGCTCGTCTCCATCTCGTCCGCGATCGATTGGAGGCGCTGGTTGACGACCTCGAGCGTCACCGGGTCGACCGCCAGCTCTCCGGCGTGCACGGTGTCCTCGCGCGTTGCATCCATCCTGCTGTCCCTCCTTGGCCCGCCGGCCGTGTTCATCGGTGCCTTGACCTCCGGCGCCGCCGCCTCCTGCCCGGGGCCCGCGACTCGGGGCCGGCGTTACAGCGTCAACTTCGTGTCCAGCGCGTCGCGAAGCCCATCCGCGAACAGGTTGAACCCCAGCACCGTAAACGCGATCGCCAGGCCCGCGAAGGTGGCGATGTGCGGCGCCTCGAGCAGGTAGTCGCGCCCCGTGCTGATCATCAGCCCCCACGAGGAGGTCGGCGGTTGCACGCCGAGCCCCAGAAACGACAGCGCCGCCTCCAGCAGGATCGCGCTCGCCATGTACAGCGCCGCGTAGACGATCAGAACGGAGATGCAGTTCGGCAGCACGTGCCGGAGGATGATCCGCGCCGTGCGCGCGCCGATCGCCCGCGACGCTTCGACGTACTCCTGGCCGGCGATCGTGAGCACCAGGCCCCGGATCACCCGCGCGAACCCCGGCGTCGCCCACAGCCCGACGGCGAGAATGGTGCTGCGCAGGTTGGCCCCGAGGACGCTGACCACGAGAATCGCCAGCAGCAGGTAGGGAAACGCCAGCAGCACATCGAGCGCGCGCATCGTCAGCTCGTCCGCGACGCCGCCTCGGTAGGCCGCGACGGTGCCGAGCAGGGTCCCCAGCACCAACCCGATGAGCACGGACGCGAGCCCGACCGCCAGCTCGACGCGGCTGCCGAAGATCAACCGGCTCAGGACGTCCCGTCCGAACTCGTCGGTCCCGAGCCAGTGGCGCGCGGTCGGCCCCATGAGTTTGTCCGCGAGTGCCTGGTGCGCGGGGTCGTAGGGCGACAGGTACGGCGCGCCCACCGCAACCGCAACCAGGGCCCCGATGATCACCCCGCCGCCGAGCGCGAGGGGGTTCCGGCGGAATCGCCGCCACATCGCCGCCGCCGGAGAGCGGTACGGCGCCGGCGCGCCGCCGGTGGGTCCGACCACGGGGAGCGTCGCCATCGGCCCCCTCACGCGGCGCGACGCGCCCGCGCGCTCATCGGTACGCGATGCGGGGGTCGAGGTACGCGTACACGACGTCCACCGCCAGGTTCGTGACGACAAACGTCGCGGCGAGCACGAGCACCCCGCCCTCCAGGAGGATGTAGTCACGCGACGAGATCGCCTGGACCAGGAGCTGCCCGGCGCCCGGCCACGAGAACACCGTCTCCGTCAGGATCGCGCCGCCGAGCAGCTGCCCGAGCTGCAGCCCCAGCAC
>DASQGM010000212.1:0-4051 GCA_035632615.1 bacterium
CACCATCGAGGCCTTGCCGTTGAAGCTCCAGGCAACGTGCGGTCGTTCCGCGTTCATCGGGACTGCCCCACGGGATGTGGAGTGGCGGTGACGGGAGAGGAGGGGAGATCGTGACGCACAGGGAGACCGACCGGGACGGCGGCCGCCGGCCGATCACGATCGAGGATCTGCTCGCCCTTCCGGTTGTCGGCGATCCCCAGATGTCGCCGGACGGATCCCAGGTCATCTACACGGTGACGGTGGTCGACCGGGACGCCAACACGTACCAGACGCATCTGTGGCTGGTCCCAACCGGCGGCGGCGGGCCACGGCAGCTGACCACCGCGCGCGCCCAGGAGACGGGGCCCCGCTGGTCGCCGGATGGCTCGCAGATCGCGTTCGTGTCGGACCGGAGCGGCGACAAGCAGGTCTGGATCATCCCGGTCAGCGGCGGAGAGGCGCGCGTGCTCACGTCGGGCAAGTTGTCGCCGGCGGATCTCCGCTGGTCACCCGATGGGCGCTCGCTCGCGTTTGTCGGCAAACCACCGGTCCCCGCGGGCTCACGAGAGGACAGCGATGTGCGCGTGATCTCCCGCCTGCGGTACAAGAAGGAGGGCGAAGGCTTCTGGGATGGGCGCTGGAAGCAGATCTTCGTGGTTCCGGCCACCGGCGGCGAGGCCCGCGCCGTGACCGAGGGTGACTGCGATCACCTCTTCCCGGCGTGGTCGCCCTACGGCACGCACCTCGCGTACACTGCGAACCCCGACCCGAACGCCGACCTCACGAACGCGACCGACCTGTGGGTGGTGCCGATCGGAACGTCCACGCCGCCGCTGCGCCTCACGCGGGGGCTCGGACCGGTGGAATCGCCGATGTGGTCCCCGGACGCCACCCGGATCGCCTACGCCGGACACGACAACGCCCACGGGAGCGCGACGCACTGGAAGGTATGGGCGGTCGACGCGGACGGCGGCGCTCCCGTGTGCCTGACATCGGACATCGACCGGAGCGTCGGGCACCACGTTGCCTCAGACGTGCGTGCGCCCGTGCGCCCGGGTGCGATCGGAATCAACTGGTCGCCCGATGGCCGCCGCGTGTTCTTCCTGGTCGGCGAAGGCGGGAGCACGCAGATCGTCTCGGCGCCCGCCGACGGCGGCCCCGTGCGGGCCGAGACGCGCGGCGATCACGAGGTGATCGGCTGTTCCATGGACCGGCCTGCGCGGAACCTGACGTGCATCGAGGGTACCCCCCTGAGCCCCGGCGAGGTCGCGGTCGCAGAGGTCGGACACGGGCAACCGCTGCGCCGCCTCACCGATCACGCGGGCGCACTGCTCCGGACGATCGCGCTCGCCGCGCCCGAGCGGTTCGAGTTTGCGAGCGTGGGCGGGTGGAAGGTCGAGGGGTGGGTGCTGCGGCCGCCGGCAGTCTCGGCGGGGCGGGTCCCGGCGGTGCTCGAGATCCACGGTGGTCCGCACTCGGCGTACGGACACGCGTTCTTCCACGAATGGCAACTCCTGGCCGCCCAGGGATACGGGGTGGTCTACATGAATCCGCGGGGCAGCCTGGGGTACGGGCAGACGTTCGCCGCGGGCACGCGCCACGACTGGGGCGGGAAGGACTACGAGGACTTGATGCGCGGCATGGACCACGCGATCGCCACGTGCCCATGGATCGACCCCGCGCGGCTCGGCGTTTCCGGCGGCAGCTACGGCGGCTTCATGACCAACTGGGTGATCGGCCACACCGATCGTTTCCGCGCGGCCGTGACGATGCGCGGCATCAGCAACATGTTGAGCCAGTGGGGCGCGTCGGACTACTCGTACATGAATATGTTCTGGGAGTATCCGGGGGATCCGTGGGAGTCGCCCGAGTTCTACCAGGAACGGTCCCCGATCACCTACGCCCGGCGGATGAAGACGCCGACGCTGATCCTCCACAGCGAGAACGACCACCGGTGCCCGATCGAGGAGGCCGAGCAGCTGTTCGTCGCCCTAAAAAAGCAGGGCGTGCCGACGCTGTTCGTGCGGTTCCCGAACGAGAACCACGACCTGTCGCGGAACGGGCAGCCGAAGCACCGGGTGGAGCGGCTGAGGCACATTCTTGCATGGTTCCGCACGCACCTCGCTGCCGAAGGCGTGTCGTGATGTCCCATCGATTCGCGAACTAGTGCTGCCGAAAATGGGGGGCGCACCCGCTCGGGTCGCGGGGATTCGCGTGTTCGAGCCGGGGGCACCGGGGATGCCACGAATGGAGACACCCGCAGCGTCGTCACGCAGGCTGTCGATCCTCGCCTGAGGCTCGAGGACCACGGACAAGCGTACGGTGATGGTCGGACTGCGCACGCCGAAGTGATCACGGGTACCATCCGTGCGGTCCTGGATGATACCACGGGCCCCACGGGCCGTGCATTCCCCAACCACCGAGGATCCACAGCAGCACCACCAGCAGCGCCGCGATGATAAGCGCGATGCGCAGGCGCTGCCACACCAGCCCTCCCGGCGGGGACAGCTCTTGGCGCATTTGCCGGTATTCCTCCCGGCTCAACTCCCCGCGGGCGTAGCGAGCATCCAGGATCTCGCGGGCCGATGACGGGTGCGGAGCGGTGGAGGGGAAGAGCCACGCCGCGAGCCAGATCGCGAACACGACGACGACGACCCAGAAGATCAGCATCCACGCCATCATTCCGCCCCACACGATTGGTCTCTCCCTCGGCGGCCGACACCTGGAACGGGCTCAAGCGCGGGGTTGGCCCCATGCGTGACCCATCCCGGACTGCTTCGCGCTCAGCCTTAGCTAGTTCAAGTCCTTCTCCTGCAGAAACGTCCCGTGCCAGATGTGATACCAGACTTCTCCGGTGTCGGCATTCACGCTGAGCATGCCTATCGGCCTGCCATTCCTGTCGACGTCGATCGTATAGTAGCCAGGGAATGCGATCGCCTCACCGGTCTTCGCACCAGGCTGCTGTGCGTCAAGGTACTGCTGCGCCTGTGCCGTCGCCTGTGCGAGGGTCAATGGCGAGGTCCGCGCGGGAGCCGTACTGCGGAATCCCGGACCCGTCGTGCCAGGGCCAAACCCAGCGCCGGGGCCGAATCCCGGTCCCATCATGCCGGGGCCAACCCCTCGTCCCCTCATACCGGCGCCGAATCCCCCGGGACCTCGGAACCCGGTCATGCGGCCATACCGCGTGTTCCACATCATGCTCTGCGGCTCCGGGTGCACGAAGCCCGCATACCGGTTGATGAGAAGCTCGAACGCTCCTTGGCCGGTGGCCTTGTCCTTCACGGCGACGTAGAAATTGTTGCTGAACTCCATGATGTGGGACACCGCGAGCCCGGCATTCCCTGACTGCGCGACGGCCTGCCGGGCGATCGTTTCCGCCTGCGTAAGAGAGAGTGGCTGCCCGGTCGCCGCCGGTCCCCCATAGCCCGCTCCGAACCCCGGGCCACATCCGATCCCCGGTTGTGCGAGCACGGGAACGGCGAGGAGCCCGACTGCTCCCACCATCCCGATGGCAATCCACCACCGCGTGTTCATGTGTTCATCCTCCCGGTGTATGACGATGACTTCACTCGAAGCGTATCGCGGTTCCGTGAGGCTCGCGTGCCGCTTGTGTGAAGATTCTGTGAGACGGCCGGCAGGCACGGAGAACGCGAACAACCGGCGTTGCCCGTGACGTGTTGCTGCCCGAGGGTACAGGCTTCGGTGAAGGAACGCGCCTACGAGGCCAGAGGAAGTGTCACAATGAAGGTACTGCCGAGGCCCGGGCCGGCGCTTTCGGCCTGGATCGAGCCACCGTGTGCCTCTACCAGGTGGCGGGCAATGGTCAGACCGATCCCACTCCCGCCACTGGCGCGCGTGCGGGATCGGTCCACCCGATAGAAACGGTCGAAGACGTGCGCGAGATGTTCCGCCGCGATCCCGACCCCGGTGTCCGTGACCGCAATCGCCGCGTGCCCGTGCTCGCGGCGTCCCCGGATCTCAACGCGCCCGCCAGCGGGCGTGTACTGGAGCGCGTTGCCGAGGAGATTGACGAGCACCTGACCGATCCGGTCCGGGTCGATCAGGACCGCGA
>DASQGM010000213.1:0-7204 GCA_035632615.1 bacterium
GATCCGGGCCTCGCCGCGTGAATCCCGAAACTCGAACTGGCCTTCCTGCAGGTCGAACACCACCGCATCGCCCCAGGCGCCCACCCGCAGCGTCCCGATCTGCTCGGACATCCCGAGCACCCGCGCGGGCGTGGCCGTGACCTTATGGAGCGCGTCCTCGAGCGGGAAGCCGAGGTGCAGGAACTTGCTGACGGTCGTCGCGAGGTCGTACGCTGGACCGTTGACGTTGTACGCGTGGAGATCGCTCGAGATCGTCTGCGGCTGGACCCCTTGCGCGAGCGCGCGTTCCGCGACCTCCCAGCTGAAGCTCCCCCGCCCGTGTCCGACGTCGAAGACGACCCCGCGCCCCATCGCCTCGTGCACCGAGCGGCGGACCTTCCCGTCGGCGTCGAGAATCCCGTGCGAGAGCCCGTGGAAGCAGTGCGTCAGGATGTCGCCGTCGCGCATGACCGCGAGGATGTCGTCCAGCGACTCGCACCACGCTTCCTGTGGATGCACCATGATCGGGAGATGCACGGCGTCGGCCGCCTCCCGGGCCAGGTGGAGCGGACGGATCCCGGCTTCCCGGCTGACGATTTCGTTTCGCGTCAGGCGCACCTTGACGCCCAGGATCACGTCCCGGTGCTGCTCGATCATCGCGATCGCCTTGGGGACGCTGGCGTACCGGAGGTCGTCGAGCTCGCCGATCTCGCGGGTCAGCATCCCCTGCGACGAGATGTTCAGCCGCGCGAACAACCGGGTCGCGGAGACGTCGATCACGTACTTGCGAAATCCGGGGAACGTATCCGCGCCGGCGGACCCGGCGTCGACGGCCGTCGTGACGCCCTTCGCCACACAATGCGGGTCGGGTTCGATCCCGTAGTGACTCACGCCCCAGAAGACGTGGACGTGCAGATCGATCATCCCTGGGGCGACGATCTGCCCGGCGCAGTCAACGGTCTCTGCGGCATCGGACGCCGGCAGCCCGGGATCGACTGCGGCGACGATCCCGCCGGCGAACGCGACGTCCGTGCGGGCGCGTGTGCCCTGCGCGGGATCCAGCAGCGTTCCCCCGGCGAGCAGCAGGTCGTATCGCGTCGTCATCCGCCCATCACGCTCCTCGCGGCGCGGTTCGGGATCTCGCGTGCGCGCTCCCACACGCGTTCACGCGAGGCTTCCACCGAGCGGCACGGATTCCTCCGGCGGCAGAGACCGGGTTCGGCTCTCCATGAAGGAGCCGCGGCCGCCGCACTAGCCGGTCCTCCGCCGGGGGTTCAGGATCTCCCGCATCCGGTCCCCGAGCAGGTTGATCGCGAGCACGAGCACGAGCAGCGCCAACCCCGGGATCGTGCTCACCCACCACGCCACGAACAGGACGTTCCTGCCGTCGCTGATCATGGAGCCCCAGGCGGGGATGCTCGGGGGGATGCCGACGCCGAGGAACGAGAGCGACGCCTCGAGGACCATGAAGTACCCGAGGCGCAGCATCGCCACGACGGTCACCGTGTTCACGATGTTGGGGAGGATCTCGCTCACGAGGATCCAGGAGCTCGGGTACCCGATCGCGTGGGCCGCCTCGACGTACTCCATCTTGGCCTGCGACAGCGTCTCTCCGCGGGCGAGCCGATAGAACTCGATCCACCCCTTGAGCGCCAGCGCCCAGATGAGGTTCCAGAACCCCGGGCCGAGAAAGGCCATCATGCCGATCGCGAAGATGAGGTACGGAAAGGCCTGCAGCAGCTCGACGAGGCGCGCGCCGACCACATCGATGCCGCCGCGGAAGTACGCGCCCGACATCCCGAGGGCGGTGCCCGCGACCGCCGAGATGCCGACGGTGAGCAGTCCGACGGGGATGCTGACCCGCGCCCCGTACATGGTCCGGGAGAGCACGTCCCGGCCGAGCGCGTCCGTGCCGAACCAGTGGGCGCGCGACGGCGGGGCGAGGCGCGCCGCGAGATCGGTCGCCGGCGGGCTGTACGGCGCGACGAGCGGGGCCAGCAGGGTCCCGAGTACGTACGCTAGGACCAGCACGCCGGCGATGAAGCCGACGGGTTCGGCCGCGAGCCCCGCGGACACGCGGTTCATCGACGACAGCGCGCGGACGCCGTGCCGCCGGATCGGGTGCAGCAGGTGCAGCGTGCTCACGCCGCGCCCGTCCCCGTCGCGGGGGCCATCGTCATCCCAACTCCATCTGCGGATCGAGCGCGGTGTAGGCGACGTCGACCACCAAGTTCGCGGCGACGTACGTGATCGCGTAGAGCATCACCGCGGCCTGGACCACCACATAGTCTTTCGCGAAGATCGAGTTGACGACCAGCCGTCCGAGCCCCGGCCAGGCGAACACCGTCTCCACGATCATGTTGCCGCCCAGCAACTCCCCGACCTGCAGCCCGGCGACCGTCACCGCCGGGATGAGCGCGTTGCGCAGGGCGTGCTTGACGACGACCGCGGTCTCCGGCACCCCTTTCGCCCGCGCCGTGGTGACGTACTGGCGGTGCAGGACGTCGACCATGGACGAGCGGACGGTTCGGGCGAGCACCGCCGCAAAGACGACCCCGAGCGTCAGCGCCGGCATGACGAGATGGCGGACCACGCTCAGGAACGCGGCCCCGTTGTGGGCCAGGAGGCTGTCGACGAGCAGGAACCCGGTCACCGGCGGCACGCCGATCGCCGAGTCGATCTGGCCGGACGTCGGGAGCGCCCGAGCGTCCACCGCAAAGAACAGGATCAGCAGCAGGCCGAACCAGAACGCGGGCATACTCGCCCCGAGCAGCGAGATCGAGAGGACTGTGCGGTCGATCCAGGAGCCGGGGTGGATCGCGCCGGCGAGCCCGAGCGGCAGGGCGATCAGCACCGCGATCACGATCGTGGCGACGGTGAGCTCGATCGTCGCGGGGAGCGCCTCGGCGATGATCGCCGTCACGGCGCGGTGCTGCACGATCGACGTGCCCAGATCGCCGCGCGCGAGCTGGCCGAGGAAGAGGGCCAGTTGGACGTGCAGCGGCTGGTCGAGGTGCAGTTCATGCTGCACGGAGCGGATCAGGGCGGCGCTGGTGTTTGTGTCCCCCAGCATGATCTGCACCGGGTCGCCAGGCAGGAGGTGCAGCGAGAAGAAAGCGAGCACGGCGACGCCGACAGCCACGGGGATCGCCAGCAGCACCCGCTGGAGGATCCGGAGCAACCGCATGCGTCGGCCCGCGCCGCCGAGGTGTTCCCCGGGCTAGTAGCCAGCCTGCTTCAACAACTCCCGCGCCTTCGCCAAATCGTACGGATAGGGCTTAAGCGACGGATCGTAGCCGAAGCCGGTCGGCAGGAACCCTGTGGCCAGCCGTTTCGCGTAGCCGTGATAGATGTCGCGAAGGATCGGGTCCCAGTTGATCGCGTAGTTCAGCGCCGCGCGCACGCGTGGATCGCTAAAGGGCTCCATCTTGTTGTTCAGCTCGATCTCGTAGGATCGCGTGCCCTCGGCCGTTTTCACCTGGACGCTTGGGTTCGCCTTGAGCCGGTCCACGAGATCGGGCGAGACCTCTTGAATGATCTGGACCTCGCCCGACAGCAGCGCGGCGATCCGGGTGGAGGGCTCCGGCATCATGCGGAACACGACCTGCCGCAGTTTCGCCGGCCCGGCCCAGTAGGCGTCGTTGCGCTCCAGCACGATCTCCGAGTTCACCGCGCCCCGTGCGTACCGGAACGGCCCGCTGCCGATCGGCTTGGCCACGAACCCGGCCTCGCCGACCTGTTGGACGTACTTTTGCGGCACGATCTGGAAGTGCACGAGCGCCTGGAGGAGGAGCACCTCGGGAAACGCCGCGCCGTACACGAACCGTACGTGGGTGTCGTCGATCTTCTGCACGCGCACGAGCGGTCCGAGGAGGTCCTTGCGGGGGCTCGACTGTCCGCTGATCGCGCCGGGCGTCAGCACCCGTTGAAACGTGTACACCACGTCGTCGGCGGTCAGCGGGTCGCCGTTTTGAAACTTGACGCCGGCGCGGAGGGTAAAGTCGTAGACCGCCGGGCCGACCTTGTTCCAGGACGTGGCCAGCTGGGGGACGACCTTGCCGTCCAGGGTGTGGGCCACCAGCGCGTCGTAGATGTTGCGCAGCACGGTTTCCGTGTCGCGATTGGGTGGGATGGCGGGGTCGAACGTGC
This sequence comes from bacterium, assembly GCA_035632615.1. GTDB lineage: Bacteria > Sysuimicrobiota > Sysuimicrobiia > Sysuimicrobiales > Segetimicrobiaceae > JAJPIA01. Next base: position 4,129 of record DASQGM010000213.1, read on the forward strand.
CGATGGAGTCCGTGCGCATCCCGATGATCAGGCTGTCGCCGCTTCTCAGGCTGACCGGGTACACGCTCTCGCTATTGTCGGCGGCGGGGGCCCACCCCTGCACGGTCGTCGACTGCGCCTCGATGTTCTGCAGGACGTACCCGAACACCCACGGCGCTTCTTTGAACAGCGTGTGCTGGGCGTCGAAGTACGCCGTCTTGCGGATCGCGTCGTTCGTGGTGGTCGACGCCACCGTCATGTCTCGGTCCACGCTGGCGTTGGAGTAGAACGAGAAATTCCCCCGGGCGCGCGTCACGTACTTGGGGACGGCGAGGTCGAACGGATCGAAGTAGGAGCTGCCCCAGTCCGTCGTATACGCGATGCGCTGGCCGGCGAGGATCTGGGCCTGCAGCACCGACTGCTGCCAGACCCGGACCTCCGCGGTGATGCCGGCTTGGTTGAGCTGCGCGACGATCGCCTGCGCCTCGGTGGCGCGGTTCGCGGTCGTGTCCAGCACGAACCCCAGCGTTTTGGCGTAGACGCCCGTCACGTTGGCGACGCACAGGCTGAGCAGCACGGCGAGCGCGATCACCCATCTGCCTGGTCGCATCCGCGCACCTCCGGTTAGTCGACCGGGATCTCGATGTCCAGCAGCGGCGCGTACTGCTGTGCCCCAAAGATGTCCGTATCTCCCGGGCTGCCGCTCGGCTGATTGCGGTAGACGGTGAACTTGATCGCGCACGCCGGGTCGAACGCGACGAAGTCGGAGATCCGCGTCTCCGGGATCCCGTACAGGCGCGCGACCGACGCCTTCGTGATCGCCCCGCTCCGCGTGACCCGTTCGTAGCTGCCCCGGTCGGCGAAGATGATGTCGAAGGTGATCTTGTCGACCCCGGCGTTCTTGCTGCGCACGACCTTCGCCAGCGCGGAGAGCTTCGCCGTCGTCATCGCCGCGGCGACGCGCCGGCGCGCGCGCCGACGTCCACGAGGTGCACCGGGAACAGCTCGAGCGGGTCGTCGACCCGCAGCGTGTGGTTCACGGTCCAGCGGTAGGCGGGGCTCGCCGGGAGCACCTCGTCGAGCGGAAACGCGACGCCTCCGGCGGTGCCCTTGACCTCGGGGAGGCGCGCGTAGAACATCTGGCGCGTGCCGATCATGCACACCTCCTCGGCCATCGCCTTGTCGGGCGCGACGCCGTAGACGACGATCCCCAGTTCGTGGGAGCGTGTCTTCTTCACCGGCTCCAGATCGCCCATCACGCCGTTGCGGCCGAACACCTGGTAGTGCAGCTCGTACCCGCTGCGGCCAAACCGCTCCTCGACCTGCTGCCGGGCCCACCCGATGACCTGGTCGATGTTGGCCACGGTGTACGGATCGCGGACGCCGACGATCCCGACATAGCGCTCGCCTACCTTGCCGGCGCCCTCCAGCTTCACCCGGAGCTCCGATGCGGGGATGAACACCGGTCCGGTGACGCGGGTCGTCCGCGCATCGTACTGCTCGTAGCGGCAGTGCGTCATGTCCAGCATCCCGCCGAGCACGTACTCGAAGAACGGGTTGGAGCGCTCGTACATGGCGTGGCCGGAGACCGACGCGATGGTGCAGCGCTGATCCGGGTGCATCGCGGTCACCTTGACGTCCTCCATCGAAACCTCGCCGATCACGCTTTCCTTGGCCCCGTACGGCTCGGCGCTGAAGGAGGCGCACTCGAGCACCTTGCCGAGGTAGTAGGAGAGCGCTTCCGGGAAGCCGGCGCGGATCGCCGGCCCCGCGAAGATCACGCAGTCGCTGCTGCGGCCGCCGATGATGACGTCGGCGCCGAGATCGAGCAACTTGTTGTACGGGTGGATCCCGGCCATCGCGACGATGTGATCCGTGGCCTCGAGGTCCTCCCGGCTCAGATCGGGGCGGCCGTCCAGCCCCTTGACCGCCTCGCCGCCCGCCATCTTGCGCCGCAGCAGATCCTTGGAGACTTCGGAGTAGAAATACCCCAGCCTGAAACCGGGTAGGCCGTGGCGCGCCGCGATCTCCCGGATCATCTCCACGTACGCGTCGACGCGACTGTCGGCGCCGGTGTCGCCGGCGGAGCCGATCAGCATCGGGACGTCCAGCCGGCGCGCGGCGACCAGCATGTGCTCGAGGTCATGCGACTGCCACGCCGAGGGACTGGTCGACGTGTCCGATCCCAGCGGGCCCGGGCCGATGTCGTCGCTTCCGGAGTCGGCGACGATGAAGTCGGGACGGGTCGCCACCCCCAACTCGAAACTGCCGGTCTTGATGGGCGCGAAACCGAGGTGCCCGTTGGGACAGAGGATCCGTAGGGTCTTGCCGCGCGGGTGTCTCATAGGTGCAGCGAGCGCTCCATGTTGAACTTGTAACGGTCTCCGCGATACACGGCCCGCCGGTACTCCACCGGGTCGCCGTCGGGGCCGGAGACGAGCGAGGTCACGTTGAAGACGGCGGTGGGCGCATCCAGCGACAGCATCATGGCTTCCTCCGCGGTCGCCATCCGCGCCTCAAATGTCTGCTCCGCTTTGAGTTCGCGCAGGCCGGCCCATTGCGCGTACTGCTCCGACGGCATCAGCAGCGTCGAGCCGGACGCCGCGGCGTCGCTGAACGCGTCCAACGCGCCGCGCAACTTCGCGGCGGAGAAGTAGCTTCTATAGATGACGAGCGGCTCGTCGTCGCCGAGTCCCAGGCAGATCAGCTGGACGAGGGTGGAGTTCGGCGGGACCGAGAGCAGGCGGCTCAGCACGAAATCGCAGGGCTCCTGCGTTCGCGCGATCACGCGGAGCTCGGGCGCCATGCCCTGCGCCGCGAGGGCCTCGCGGAACGCGGTCACGCGCTCCAGCGGCTGATTGATCGGGCCGTGGCCGGTGACGAACGTCCCGCGCCCCTGCACCTTCTTCAGGAGGCCCACGCGGGCCAGCCCCTCGAGAGCCTGGCGGACGGTTGAGCGGCTCACGCCGAACTGTTCCGACAGCTCCCGCTCCGACGGCAGCTGGGCGCCGGTCTCCCAGTCCCCTCGCCGGATCCGGGTGTTGATCGATCCGACGAGCTGCCGATAGAGGGGTTGCTGGTCTCTGCCGTCGATCAT
>DASQGM010000214.1:0-4674 GCA_035632615.1 bacterium
ACGAGGGAATGCTCGACAGAAGGATCTTGTCCCGCTCCCGCGTCATGGCTGCGTGTGCGGGCCACAGACTTGCCAGGAAGCACACCGGGACCAGAATCGCATAGGATACCAGATAGATTTGCAGGATCGCGTCGCGCGCGAAGGTCCCCGTGAGGAGGCCCTGTGCGGTGTCGATGAGCAAGCCGGCGCCCACGACGGCGAGAAACGAAACCAGGGTCTGTGCGTATCGTTTGAGCGGCCCAAGACCGCCGACGCGGTCCGGATGGAAGGGGCGAAAGGACAGCGCTCGCCGGCCGAACGTCTTGCCGAACACGACCACGGCGTCCACGATCGTCCACAGGATACCCCAAACCATCAGCCACAGCACAAACGTCATGGGGACGATCAGCTGAGCGAACAGGCGGCTGGACTGGTTCCACCCGGGCGGGTTCATCAACATGACACGCGCGCCGAGGAGCGCGAACACGACGCCAGCGAGGTAGATGATACTCCACGCGCCCGTTGTAAAGCCCAGGTACTCGCCGTCTTCGGAACCGCGATCAAGCACGCCTCTGCGGTCGAGGTCGCGCAGGACCGATTGAGGTGCGCGACGCATCCATCCGTAGAACGCCCAGATCGCGGGGAGGACGACGAACTCCTCGGCCACATGAGCGGCCGCCAGCAGCGACCCGTGAGTCTTGGGGAGCGTGAACAACTGGTCGAGCATGCCGCGCGAATACAGGATACCGAACGCGATGCCGTCGTTCAGGGCGCTGGCACAGAGTCCGATCGCCGCATATCCCCACGGCGGGAGGTCGCCTAGGCCCGTGTGCGCAGGGGTTGCCTGTTCCCCGGAGTGCATGCAGCCCTCCTGTTCGTCGACACCCGGAATGGAGTGTGCCAGAGTCATGCCCAAGCCAAGTCTCGTTCAGCGCCGACGCGAGCCCGCGCCTTTCCATTGGGATTGGCCGCCAGCCTGTTCCGTGCCGGCCTTGACGCCGTGTGCTATAGTGTAGGGTACCAAACCTGATGACCGGGGATAGTACGACGGGGACCGGCCCCAAGAGACCCGCGTGACACGGTGGGAGCGCGGGGGGCGGCCTCGGACGGAATGGACCCGTGAGGGGCGGACCGAAAGGCGGCAGGACGCCGCCGAGTAGTCGCCGCCGGACTCCTCCACCGTAACCGGGAGGCGGGATCGAGTCTGCGCGTCGCGCGGCTCCGTCCCTGGTAAGCGGCCCCGGGAGACCGGGGAACTGGGGTGGTACCGCGGGTGGACCGAGCCTCCCGTCCCGAAAGGACGGGGGGCTTCTGTGTTTCCCTGCAGCGAGGAGGAGGCGCGATGATCGTGGTCATGGGGGCGGGACATACGCGCGCGATGCGTGACGCGGTGACGCAGAAGATCGAGGGGGCGGGGTTGCGCTTTCAGGTGAGCGAGGGCGTGGAGCGGACCGTGATCGGCGTGGTGGGGGACAGCCACGCCAAGGAGCTGCTGCGCGACGGGCTCGAGGCGATGACGGGGGTCGAGAGCGTCGTCCGGATCCTGCAGCCCTACAAGCTGGTCGCCCGCGAGTTCCACGGGGGCAAGGATACGACCGTGTGGGTCGGCGATGTCGCGATCGGCGGCGGCCGGGTCGTCGTGATCGCGGGCCCGTGCTCGGTGGAAACGCGCGACCAGACGCTGCAGACGGCGCAGGCCGTCAAGCTGGCGGGCGCCAAGCTCCTGCGCGGCGGGGCGTTCAAACCCCGCACGTCGCCCTACTCGTTCCAGGGGCTGGAGGAGGAGGCGCTCAAGATCCTCGCCGAGGCGCGCGACGTCACCGGGCTGCCGGTGGTCACCGAGGCGATGGACGTCCGGCAGATGGACATGGTCGTGGCGTACGCGGACATGATCCAGATCGGCGCCCGCAACATGCAGAACTACCCGTTGCTGCGCGAGGCCGGCCGCACCAAGCGCCCGGTGATGCTCAAGCGCGGGCCGAGCGCGACGATCGAGGAGCTGCTGCTTGCGGCCGAGTACATCATGGCCGAAGGCAACCCCGACGTCGTGCTGTGCGAGCGCGGCATCCGCACGTTCGAGAACTACACGCGCTTCACGCTGGACCTGAACGCGGTACCGGTGTTGAAGTCCCTGACGCACCTCCCGGTGATCGTCGATCCGTGCCACGGCACCGGGAAGTGGAGGCTCGTCACCCCGATGGCGCGGGCGTCGGTCGCCGCCGGCGCGGATGGCCTCCTCGTGGAGGTCCACCCGGAGCCCGACAAGGCGCTGAGCGACGGGCCGCAGCAGCTCACGCCGCACAACTTCACGATCATGATGCAGGAGCTCGACGCGATCGCGCTGGCGGTCGGGCGGAGGGTGTGAGATCGCGGTGACCTTGTTCGGGCGCGTCACGATCGTCGGGGTGGGCCTCGTCGGAGGCTCGCTCGGCATGGCGCTGCGCGCCCGGGGCCTCGCGCGCGAGGTCGTCGGCGTGACCCGCGTCGCGGAGACGATCGACGCGGCCAAGTCGCGCGGGGCGATCGACCGGGGGACGGTGTCGCCGGAGGACGGCGTCGCCGGCGCGGAACTCGTCGTGCTCGCGACCCCGCCGGACCTCGTGATCCCGATGGCGGAGCGCGTGCTCCCGCGGCTCGAGGCGGGGACGATCCTCACCGACGTCACGAGCGTCAAGGGCGAGATCGTGCGCTCGATCGAGGCGCTCGCCGGGCCGCGCGGCGCGGCGTTCGTCGGGGGGCATCCGATGGCCGGGAACGAAGGGCGCGGGATCGCGGCGGCGGACGCGGCCCTGTTCGAGGGCGCCGTGTACCTGCTCACGCCGACCGCCCGCAGCTCGTCGGGGGCGGTGGCCCGCCTGTCGGATCTGGCCCGCGCGATCGGCGCGCGCCCTGCGGTGCTGGATCCCGACAGGCACGACCGGGCGGTGGCGATCGTGAGCCACCTGCCGTACCTCGTCGCTGCGGCGCTGATGGGCGTCTCGGACGGCGCCGAGCAGGCGGCGGGCCCGGCGTTTCTCGGCGCGACCCGCGTCGCGGGCAGCCCGACCGCCCTGTGGACGCAGATCTGTCGGCTCAACCAGGGGCCCATCGCGGAGGCCCTCAGGGCGTTTCAATCGGAGCTCGCCCGGCTCGAGGCGACGCTCGCGGACGGCGAACGGTTCGGCGCGATGCTCGAGCGCGCCCGCGCCGCGCGGACGCGCCTCGGCGCGATGCGCGGAGACGGATGACGGACAGGAGCTGCCGATGACGCCGACGATGGTGATCGAACCGGGCATGGCGGAGTTCGACCGGCGGGCGCGCGAGGGGAACCTCGTGCCCGTGTCGTGCGAGGTGCTCGCGGACCTGGACACGCCGATCTCCGCGTTCATGCGGCTCCGGCATCTCCCGCACGCGTTCCTGCTCGAGAGCGCGGAGGGCAACGAGAAGCTCGCTCGCTACTCGTTCCTCGGCGCCGCGCCGAGACTGACGCTCCGCGCGACGCTCTCCGGCGTCGAGATCACAGAGGGAGGCGCCACGCGCCGCGTTGACCAGGACCCGCTTGAGGCGGCGCGAGAGATCATGCGGCGATACCGCCCCGTCGAGGACCCGGGCCTGCCTCGATTTTACGGCGGCCTGGTGGGGTATTTCTCGTACGACCTGATCCGCACAATCGAACGGCTCCCGCACCAGCCCCCCGACGACCGCCACTTCCCGATCCTGGACCTCGCCCTCGCCGACACCGTCGTGGTCTTCGACCACCTCCGCCATCGCCTGCGCATCGTGGCCAACGCGTTCGTCGAGGACGGCGCCGAGCGCGCGTACCGCGCGGCGCGCGAGCGGATCGTGGAGTGGCTCGAGCTGCTGCGCCGGCCGCTGCCGAACCCGGCACCCGCGGCCGCGGAGGCCCCGGGGCTCCACCTGCGCTCGAACATGACCCGCGAGCGGTACCTGGAAGGGGTCCGGCGGTGCCGCGAGTACATCTACGCGGGCGACGCGTTCCAGATCGTGTTCTCGCAGCGGTTCGCCGCCGAGATCGGCGACCTCGACCCGCTCGCGATCTACCGGGCGCTCCGGATGATCAACCCCTCGCCGTTCATGTTCTATCTGTCGGGGCCCGACGCGTCGCTCGTCGGCGCCTCGCCGGAGCTGCTGGTGCGGCTCGAGGGCGATCTCGTCGAGATGCGCCCGATCGCCGGCACGCGCCGGCGCGGGCTCACGGACGCCGAAGATCAGGGGCTCGCGGACGAACTGCTCGCGGACGAGAAGGAGCGGGCGGAGCACGTCATGCTCGTGGACCTCACCCGCAACGACGTGGGGCGGATCTCGCGGTTCGGCACCGTGCGGGTGCCGGAGCTGATGAGCGTCGAGCGGTACTCGCACGTGATGCACATCGTCAGCCAGGTGCAGGGCCGCCTGGCCCCGGAACGAGACGCGTTCGACGTGCTCCGGGCGGTGTTTCCGCACGGGACGGTGAGCGGCGCGCCGAAGGTCCGGGCGATGGAGATCCTGGACGAGCTGGAGCCCACCACGCGAGGGCCGTACGCCGGCGCCGTCGGCTACGTGGGGTTCGGCGGCGCGCTCGACACGTGCATCGCGATCCGGACGCTCGCGATCAAGGACGGCGTGGCGTACGCGCAGGCCGGCGGCGGCATCGTCGCCGACTCCGTCCCCGAGAGCGAATACGACGAGACGATCAACAAGGCGAAGGTGCTGATC
>DASQGM010000215.1:0-4827 GCA_035632615.1 bacterium
GGTTCCTGTGGGCCGGCGCCCCGCGCCCGGGGCCCTGGGTCTGCGTCTCCCCGGCGGGAGCGCCGCCTGGCTCGGTACTCGTCATCGCGTAACCCTCCAATTTCACGCTACCAGGCGCGCCTCACGGGTGTCAAGGCGGCCCTCCCAGCTCGTCCCGGTCCATAATACGCCGCCGCCGCCACCGCGGATGCCGCCCGGCGGCCGTTCCCTTGACCCCCGGTGATCACGCACGTTAAAATATGGTGAAAACTCATCACATTGTCGAAGAGTTCGCAGCAGAGCAGCGGCCCAGCAACGGGCCGGGACGGAGGGGCTCTTAGAGACGCACGAGATGTGACAGCAAAAGGGGGTGGCCACCACGAACGCCTTGACGTATGTGCTGGCGGGCGTGATCGGGTTGGCGGCGGCCTTCCTCCTTGGGTACCTTCTGCGTAAGTTCGCCGGCGAGGCGAAGATCGGAACGGCTGAGGTAGCAGCCCGGCGGATCCTGGAACAAGCGAAGGCCGAGGCGCACAGGGAGGCAGAGAGCAAGCAGCGAGAGGCACTCCTGGAGGCCAAGGACGAGGCGTTCCGTATTAAGCGGGACGCCGAACGCGAGATTCGGGAACAGCGGGGCGAGGTGCAGCGCCTAGAGCGGCGGCTGGTTCAACGAGAGGAGAACCTGGACCGCAAGCTCGAGACGCTGGAGAAGCGTGATCAGACCCTCGCGCAACGTGAGCAGGAGGTCGCCAAGGTCAGGGAAGAGGCGCAGCAACTCCATCAGGCCAGCCGTGCGGAATTGGAACGGATCAGTGGGTTGACGGGGGACCAAGCACGTCAGGAACTGCTCCAGCGGGTGGAGACTGAGGCGCGGTACGACGCGCTTCAGACGGCCAGGAAGGTCGAAGCGGAAGTGCGGGAAGACGCAGATCGGCGGGCGCGCGAGATCCTGGCGCTCGCCATTCAGCGTTGCGCGGCGGATCACACGGCGGACGTGACCGTGTCCGTAATTCCGCTGCCGAACGACGAAATGAAAGGACGGATCATCGGGCGCGAGGGCCGGAACATCCGGTCGCTCGAAAGCCTGACCGGTGTAGACTTTATCATCGACGATACGCCGGAGTCGGTGACGCTGTCCTCGTTCGATCCGATCCGTCGCGAGATCGCCAAGATGGCGCTCGAGAAGCTCCTCATGGACGGTCGGATTCACCCTGCGCGGATCGAGGAGATGGTCGAAAAGGCTCAGCGCGACCTCGACGCGCGCATCCGGGACGCGGGGGAGCGCGCCGCGTTCGAGGCGGGGGTGCACGGGCTGCACCCAGAGGAGCTCAAGCTCCTGGGCCGGCTCAACTTCCGGTTCAGCTACGGTCAGAACCTGCTCCAGCACTCGATCGAGGTCTCGCTGCTGTCCGGGTTGATGGCGACCCACCTCGACGCCGACGCGGAGGTCGCGCGCCGGGCGGGGCTGCTGCACGACATCGGGAAAGCGCTGACGCACGAGGTCGAGGGCACGCACAGCGACATCGGGATGGACATCGCCCGGCGGTACAACGAACCTCCCCAGGTGCTCAACGCGATCGCCTACCATCACGGGGACGCCGAGGCCGAGTACGTGGAGGCGATTCTGGTCGCTGCGGCCGACGCGATCTCGGCGTCGCGGCCGGGCGCCCGCAAGGAAACGGTGGAGATGTACGTCAAGCGACTCGAAAACCTGGAGCGGATCGCGACGTCGTTTACCGGTGTGGAGCGCGCGTATGCGATCCAGGCCGGGCGGGAGATTCGGGTGCTGGTCAAACCGCAGGAGATCGACGATCCCAGCGCGGCGGCGCTGGCGCGCGATATGGCGAAGAAGATCGAGGACGAGCTCGAATATCCGGGGCAGATCAAGGTCACGGTGCTCCGCGAGACGCGGGCGATCGAGTACGCAAAATAGCGGCAGGCGCCGGACGGCGCGCCGGGGCTGGCGGGGGACGGGCGGGGGCCCGTCCCCCGCCGTGTGCCACCGGAAGGGAGCGGGCGCGTGCGAATGCTCTTCATTGGAGACGTGGTTGGGAAACCCGGGCGGCGGATCGTGGCGGCGCTGCTGCCGGGGCTGCGCCGGGAGCTTGGCGTGGACCTCGTGATCGCCAACGGCGAGAACTCCGCCGGCGGCTTCGGGATCACCCGCGAGACCTTCGAGGACCTGGTCGGCGCCGGCGTCGACGTGGTCACGGGGGGAAACCACACGTGGCACGCGCGGGAGAGCGCAGCGTTGCTCGACAGCGATCCCCGCCTGCTCCGACCGGCGAACTACCCGGCGGGCACGCCCGGGCGGGGATCGGCCATCTTTCGCACCGCGGGGTCTTCGTCCGCGCCCGTGGGCGTGCTGAACCTGGAAGGACGGGTGTTCATGCAGCCGTTGCTGTCGCCGTTCGAGGTCGGGCGCGAGGAGGCCCAGCGGTTGCGCGGCGAGGCCCCGGTGGTCATCGTGGACTTCCACGCCGAGGCGACATCGGAAAAGGCGGCGCTCGCGTGGTACCTGGACGGACGGGTGTCCGCCGTCATCGGCACCCACACCCACGTCCAAACGGCTGACGAGCGGGTGCTGCCGGCGGGTACGGCGTTCATCACGGACGCGGGGATGACCGGGCCGCGCGACTCGATCATCGGGATGGGGCGGGAAGAGGTCCTCCGGCGGTTTCTAACGCTGCTGCCGTCTCGGTTCGACGTCGCGGCGGGCCCGGTGCAACTCAACGGGGTCGTCGTCGAGGCCGACGCCCACACGGGCCGCGCGTCGGCCATCGAACGCGTGACGCGCCAGATCGACTAGGCCCGCCGGGGGCCGCGCGGCGGCCCCGGCGGCGCGTTGGGCCGTCCAGGCCGCCAGGGGGCTGGCTCGCACGGGGTCTGGCCCGGAGGCCGTTGGAGGGCCCCGGGGGGGCGGGGACCTCTGGGGAAGGATTCTGGCGGGCTCCCGCGAAGGTGAGGAGTCCGCCGGTTATGCGGGCTAAACAGGGCCAAAAATCGACCTACTGCGCCGAGGAGGCTTCGTGCCAATGGACGTGCTCAAGGTGGCAGCCAAGTCCAACCCGACCGCCGTGGCGGGTGCGCTGGCCGGCGTCGTCCGCGAAAAGGGGACGGCCGAGTTGCAGGCGATCGGGGCCGCGGCGATCAACCAAGCCGTCAAGGCGATCGCGATCGCGCGGGGCTACGTCGCCCCATCCGGGTTGGACCTCGTGTGCGTCCCCGCGTTCGCGGACGTGCAGATCGACGGCGAGGACCGGACCGCCATCAAGCTCATCGTGTCCCCCCGCGTTCCCCGATAGGAGCCAATACTGCGCATCGATCTCCACACCCATAGCACGGCCTCGGACGGCCTGCTGTCGCCGTCCCGTCTCGTCCGCGAGGCGCGGGAGCACGGGGTAGGGATCCTGGCGCTCACGGACCACGACACCACGAACGGGCTCGCAGACGCGATCGACGCCGGGCGCACGTACCGCGTGGAGGTGATCCCCGGCGTGGAAATCAACACAGATGTCGGCCCGTACGAGGTGCACTTGCTCGGGTACTTCGTGGACCACACGCAGCCGGCGTTCCAAGCGTTTCTCGAGCGGATGCGGGACGGACGCGTGGCGCGCGCCGAAGCGATGGTGCGGCGGCTCGCGGAGCTCGGGGTCCCGGTCGCGTGGGAGCGGGTGCAGGCGATCGCGGCCGGTGCCGCGCTCGGCCGCCCGCACGTGGCCCGGGCGCTCGTGGAAGCCCGACGCGTCGGCACGAACCAGGAGGCATTCGAACGCTACCTCGGCCGCGCGGCGCCCGCCTACATACCCCGGCCCAAGCTCACGCCCGAGGAGGCGGTCGAGCAGATCCGCGCGGCGCAGGGCGTGCCGGTGCTCGCGCACCCGGGGTGGCCGAACAGCGGCCCCGTCATCGAACGCGTGCCGCAACTGGTGGAGCACGGACTCGCCGGGATCGAGGTGTATTACCCCGATCACACGCCCGAAATGATGGACGCGTACCTGGCGGTGGCACGTCGGTACGCGCTTGTCGTGACCGGCGGCACCGATTACCATGGAGGGGGGATGGCCACGCGCGTCCCCCTCGGGAGCGTGCCCGTGCCGCCCGAAGCGGTGACGGCGCTGCGGCTCCGTTGGGAGGCGCTCCAGGAAGGGGCGGGGGATAGCCGGCCGTCGCTTCCGTCGGAGCGTCACGTGCCGTGAGGATCGACAACATGGAGGGCTGCGATGCGATGTCCGAAGTGCAGTACTGAGAATCCCGACGGCAGGATCTTGTGCCGGACGTGCGGCACGAGGCTGCGGGCTCCGGCGCAAGCGGCCCGCGGCGCGCTGCCGGTCCGCGAGAACGAGCCGGAACTCCGAAGGCGGGTGACCTACGATCTCATCCGCGTGGCCTGGGTGATCGGCGTCGTGATCGTGGTCGGCGCGGGCCTGGGCCTGCTGCTGAAGTAACCGGTCGATGCGCGGGGACGCTGAGCGACCGTCGTTCCGGCGGCTTCCGTCGGTGGAGCGTCTGTTGCAGGGGCTCGACGCCTCGGGCGCGACCGGGCGCCATCCCCGGCGTCTCGTGGTGGCGTGCGTCCGCGAGGCCGTGGAGCGGGCGCGCCGCCGCCTCGCGGAGGGGCGGGCGTCCGCCGATACCATCACCGTGGACGCGCTGCTCGCCGATGCGCGGGCGCTGCTCGCCGAGCGATCGGCCCCGAGCCTTGATCGCGCGATCAACGCCACCGGGATCGTTCTCCACACCAACCTGGGCCGTGCGCCGCTGTGCGCCGACGCCCGGCGCGCCGTGTCGGCGGCGTCAGGTTACACGGTGCTGGAGGTCGATCGCGCCACCGGCGAGCGCGGCTCC
>DASQGM010000216.1:0-4595 GCA_035632615.1 bacterium
GCGCGCCCATCACGGCTGCTCGGGGGCGCCGCGACCCCGGCGCCGCGGCGCGGGCCAGCGGGAGACCGCGCTGTTCCAGACCGCCGCCAACCGCTCGGGCGTGAACGCGGCGTCGCGGGCGCATCCGATGATCTCCCGCTCGAGGCGCTCGATCTCCGAGGCCACCTTGCACAGGTCCGGAGCGATCTCCGGCGGAATCACCAGCACGCCGTGCCGGTCGGCGTGGACCAGATCCCCGGGCGACACGGTCAGGCGCCCGATCTGCACCGGCGCCCCGAAATCGACGACGTGCACGTAGGCGTGCGACACGAGCACGGCCGAGGCGAACACGCGAAACCCCACCTGGCGCATTTCGTCGAGGTCGCGGACGCCGCCGTGCGTCACCGTGCCGACCGCCCCGAGGGCCCGGTGCACGTTGGAGTTGACTTCGCCCCAGAACGCGCCGACCGGCTCGGGATCGAGATCCTGCACGACGACGACCTTCGGCCCCGGGCTGCCCGCGACGTACGTCCAATACGCGAGCGGCGCCCCTCCGCCGCCAGCGGGGGCCGGGCGGTCGGCCGCGATCCGCAGCGTGCACGCATAGCCGACCATCGTCCCGAGCTCGGGGAACACGGCGCGGATCTCGGGACCGGCGAACCCCTCGTTGTGCGGACGGACGTCAAACGTCTCGATCGCGTTGGCCAGCGCGGGCGTACTCACGCGGCCGAGCGCCTCGAGATCCCCGCTGGCCAGTCGCGGCGGCATCGGAACCCCTTACCCCCGCTCGATCCGGTAGATGGCGCCTTCGACGTACTGGCGGCCGGCCTCGTTGAACAAGTGGTAGCCGGTGAAGACGCGTCCGTCGTCGAGGAGCACGGAGCTCGGATAGCCGATGTGCCAGAGCACGCCCCGTTGGACGATCGAGTTGAGCGGCTCTCCTTCCCACGTCGGGAACACCGGCCGGACCTTCGCAGGATCGTACGAGGCCAACGTAAAGACGTCGTCCGGCGACCAGCGCTCGCCGTCGGGCGACACCGCGATCCGCACGCCCATCGGCTTGGTGCGGTAGCTGTAGGCCGCGACCACGGCGCCGTCTTGGAGGGTGATCGCGTCGGTCGGATAACCCCACAGCTTCGTCGTTTTCGGCCAGCTCCACGACATGCCGTCGTCCTCGGAGACCGCGGTGTAGATGTAGCCGCTCGGCGGGCCCATCTGTTCCCCGGGGTCGGCCGGGGATGGCCACCGGTGCGTGCGCATGAGCCCGAGCAGGCGCCCGTCGTGCAGACGCACCAGCCCCGGCTCGTGATAGTGGATGATCTCGGCCGGGTCGTACCCCATCGTCCCGTAGTAGTGCCACGTCTTGCCCTTGTTGGGCGACCAGAGGACGAACGACCGCTCGCGCTCGGAGCTCGAGATGTCCGGCATCGTCCGCTGCCAGCGAAACCCATGCAACGGCAGGAGGAGGTCGCCGTTCGGCAACTCCACGATCGCGTCGCGGACCCGCGCGTTCCGCATTGGGGCGAAGTTGACGCGCTCCGGCGCGCTCCAGGTGTGCCCGTTGTCGGGCGACCGGGTCAACCAGACGCCGTCGATCTCCGACTGTCCGTAGGACCGGTCGATGCGTCCGTTGATCAAATACCGCCAGCGGTTCCCGTGCACGAGCAGGGTCCCGTCGGACAGCCGGCAGACGGCGGCCACGTTCCACCCGGCGTCCTCTTCCTCGGCCATGACCACGACCTTGGACGCCGGATCCCAGGTGCGGCCGTGGTCTGTCGACCGCACCAGGATGATCGTCCCCGTGTCCGTGTGGACGAGCCCGCGGTTCTGCGCGAGCACGCCGACGAGCTCGCCGTCTCCGAGGTTGGCCACCGACACCTCGGCGCAGAAGTTGTTCGGGTCGCCGTACACGTGCACGCGCTTCAGATCGACCACACGGTACATCGTCACGCTCCTTTTTCGGGTCTGATGGTCTCGGTGGGCCGTCACCTGCCTGGCGGCGCCACCGGATTCAACGGTCGACTCCTACACCGCGTAGTGCTGCCCTTGGATGTGCGTCACGCCGCCCCTGTCTTGCCCGTAGTAAACGGTGAACACGCGGCCCGGCGAGACCAGGACCGACGACGGATAGCCGAGATCGGCGTTCGGCAGGTCATCGCGCAGGACCAGCTCGCGTCCGATGTCCCAGGTCACGCCGCCGTCCGGGCTGATGCAGCCGCGGATGCCGTAGGGCGGGCGGCGGTGCCCGTAGACGCACAGCAAGCGGCCGTCGCCGAGATCGAGGACGTGCGGGGGCGAGCCCCACATCGGCGTGGCGTGCGGCGGGCTCCACGTCGCTCCCCCGTCCGCCGACGTCGACTGGTGGAGAAACCCGGTCACCTCCTCGCGCATCACGACGACGAGGCGGGGTCCGGCGCGCACGATCGACGGCTCGGAGAACTGCCGCTGCGGGTCCGAGGCGATCCGCGCCCCGACGTGCCACGCGGTGCCCCCGTCGACGGACCGCAACAGATAGATCTGACGCCAGTGCGGGATGTCCGTGACCGCGTACAGCAGCGTGCCGCCGGGGAGCTCGGCCGCGGCGCGGATCGTGTACGCGCCGTCGAACGGGGCCGTGTTGATGCGCCCGCCGACCTCCCACGTTCGGCCACCGTCCGACGACCGATGGACGTACGCGCCGTCGCAGCCGCGGGTCCAGGGATAGCCGGGGTGCTCGTACAGCCCGAGCGGGCGGACGTCGCGGGGCGTCCGCGGTGTCCACCGCCACCGCCATTGAAACAGCAGCACCTCGCCGCTTCGCCGCTGCGTCAGGCTGGGACACTCCACGCCGTACCAGTCGAACCCGGGGGCCACGGTCGGGGGTGACCACGTGCGGCCCGCGTCCGCGGAGCGCGTCAGCACGTTGTAGAATCTGGGATCGGACGGGCTGTGGAGCACCTCCGCGCGACGGACGCTCTCCATGAACGCGACCAGCCACTCCCCCGTGGACAGCCGCAGGATGCTCGGATGGGAGCAGTAGGCGAACGGGTCGCGGTGGACCACCGTCGCGCGCTCGACGCCCGCGGTCATCCCTTGATGCCCGCTCCCGTTGCGCCTTCGATGAACTGGCGTTGGAGCAGGAGAAACACCACCACGCTCGGGATCGTGAGAATCGTGGTCGCCGCCATCGCCGGCGCGTACCCCCCGATTTGCGTCGACTGCCCGACGCCGGTCCCCGGGGTGAACGCCGCCATCCCCACCGGGAGCGTCTTCATCGGCTCGTGGAAGATGACCAGCAGGGGCCAGAGAAACGCGTTCCAGTAGTTGGTCGAGAGCAGAATCGCGGCCGCGATCACCGCGGGACGCGCGACGGGCAGCGCCACCGACCAGAACGTGCGGAAGCGGCTGGCGCCGTCGATCGACGCCGCGTCCTCGAGCTCGCGCGGCAGCGACAGGAAGAAGTTGCGGAACAGGTAGACGCTGAAGGCGCTGGCAAGCGATGGAACCATCAGCGCCAGGTAGCTGTCCACGAGACCCACCTTGAGCACGCCGATAAACAGGGGTACGATCGTCATCTCGGTCGGGATGATCAGGACCGCGAGGACCAGGAAGAACAGCGTGTTGCGCCCGGGGAAGTTGAGGCGCGCGAGCGCATACCCGGCCATCGCCCCCGTGCCGAGGCTGACCGCGGTGGACCCTGCGGTCGCGACGATGCTGTTCACGAGCCAGTGCACGACCGGTTTTTCCATGACCTTCGCGTAGTTCTCGAACGTGACGGTGCGCGGCAGCCACTCCACCGTGCGCGTGAGGACCTGGTTCGGCGGCTTCACAGAGGTGGACACCATCCAGACAAGCGGCAGCGCCCAGCCGATCGCCGCCACCATGCCCGCCGCCCAGAGGAGCCAACTGGCCGGCCGCGCCCGGCGCGGGCGCGCCGGCCGCACGGCTACCACGTCTTCTCCCGGAAGAGCCGCAGTTGCACCACCGTCACAATCAGGATCGTCGCGAACAGCATCATCGAGATCGCGGCCGCGTACCCGAGATGGTACTGCGAGAACCCGATCTCGTAGACGTAGTGGATGACCGAGGCGGACGCACCCGCAGGACCGCCGTTCGTCATGATGTAGATCTGGCTGAACACGCGCAGCGTCCCGATGATCAGGAGCGTCACGACGAGACTGAGCGCGGGCCGCAACAAGGGCAGCACCACGTGGAGGAGCGTCTGGAACGGGCTCGCGCCGTCGATCGCGGCGCTCTCGCGCAGTTCGTGCGGAATGTCCTGGAGCCCGGCGAGCAGCACGACCATGCTGAATCCGGCGTCCCACCAGACGGACGCCATGGCGATGCCGTACAGGACCCACCGCGGGTTCGTCAACCACGGCACATCGGCGACCCCAAACCGCCCGAGGTACTGGTTGACGATGCCGTACTGGGTGTCGAGCATCCACACCCAGACGAGGCCGATCACGGTGACGGAGACGACGTTCGGCGCGTAGAACGCGGCGCGCGCAAGCGCGTAGCCGGGGCGTCGCAGGTTCACGAACAACGCCATCCCCAGGGCGGCGAGCGTCGTTGCGGGGACGACGAGCAGACCGTACCGCAGCGTGTTGGACCAGGTTTTCCACACCCACGGATCG
>DASQGM010000217.1:0-16756 GCA_035632615.1 bacterium
CGAGATCCGCACGCCCACGATCTCCTCAATCCTTCTGAGAAAGACCCGCGCCTCGACCGGCAGGTCGGTCAACCGGCGGGCCCCCTGCGTCGATGCGCGCCACCCGGGCAGCTCTTCGTACACCGGCTCGACGCGGGCCATCGCGGCCGTGTGCGGCACCGTATGGACGGTGCGCCCGTCGAGCCGGTAGGCGACCGCGATCCGCACGGCGTCGAACGTGTCGAAAATGTCGAGCTTCATCACGGCAAGGTGCGTGAACCCCGCCACCTCGGACGCGAACCGTGCCGCCACACCGTCGAACCACCCGCACCGCCGCGGCCGCTGGGTGGTGGCCCCGTACTCCTGCCCCAGATCGCGGATGCGTTCGCCTGTCTTGTCGTGCAGCTCCGTCGGCATCGGGCCGGACCCCACCGCGGTCGTGTACGCTTTGGCGACCCCGAGAACCCGGGTGATGCGGTACGGCGGGATCCCGGCGCCGGACGATGCCCCGCCGGGCAGGGTCGTCGAGGACGTCACGAACGGATAGAGTCCCCAGTCGAGATCGCGCATCACCCCGAGCTGGCCTTCAAGCAGGATCATCCGGTCGGCCCGGAGCGCTTCCTGCATCACTGGATGACTGTCGGTGATGTACGGGCGCAGCCGCTCGGCCCAGCGCGCGCACGCCGCCATCATCGTCGCGGCCTCCACGGGCTCGTGCCGGTACACGCCGCGGAACATCGCGGTCTTGCGCGCGGCGACGAACCGGAGTTGCTCCGCCAGATGCGCCTCCTCCATGAGGTCCCCGACGCGGACACCGATGCGGGCGGCCTTGTCGCTGTACACCGGCCAAATCCCCTGCTTGGTCGTGCCGTGCGGGGCGCCGCCGCGGGCCGCCTCCTCCAGTTCGTCCATAACGATATGGTGAGGAAAAATCAGATGGGCGCGCTCATCGAGCCACAACCGACCGACCGTCGGCATCCCCACGCGCTCCACCTCTTCGACCTCAGCGAGCAGCACATCGGGGTTCACGACGACGCCGGGACCGATCACGCACTGGGCCGCGGGATGGAAGATGCCCGACGGCAGCAGGTGAAGCCGGAACGTCCCGTGCTCGTTCTGGATCGTGTGGCCGGCGTTGTTGCCGCCGTTGTAGCGGACGACGACGTCCGCGTGGGCGGCCAGGGTATCAACCACCTTGCCCTTGCCCTCGTCGCCCCACTGCGCGCCGACGACCGCGGTGACCGGCATCTAACGCGCCTCCCGGGGCGGCACCATGCCGGCCTCCGACGACGCCCCGACGCGCGCGGCCTTCTCCTCGACCTGCTCCGCCAGCTTCGTCTTGTGCGCCCGGTACCGCTCGCGAAGCGCCGGCTCGGCCACGCCCAGAATCTGCACGGCCAGCAGCGCCGCGTTCCGCGCTCCCCCGATCGCGACGGTGGCCACCGGCACGCCGCCCGGCATCTGGACGGTGGACAGCAGCGCGTCCATCCCGCCGAGCGCGCCGCCGGCGAGGGGCACGCCGATCACCGGCAGCGCCGTTCGCGCCGCGATCACCCCGGCCAGGTGCGCCGCCGCGCCCGCGCCGGCGATCACCACCTGGATCCCACGCTGCTCGGCCTCGGCCACGTACCGCTCGACGCGATCGGGCGACCGATGAGCCGAGGCGATCGTCAGATCGTAGGCAACGCCGAACTCCGTCAGTACGCGCGCGGCCTCCTGCATCACGGGAAGATCGGAGTCGCTTCCTACCACAATTGCCACGCGCGCCCGCGCATCCGCCGTTGTGGTCATCGCCGTGCCTCCTCAGCCGATCTGAGACGGGGCCGCCGCCACGCGCCCGCGCGCACCCGGCCCCGTGGCCGCCGCCCGTGTGCCGATGTCCCGACGCAGCAGTTTGCCGTCGTAGCTGATCGTGTCCGCGGCCCGGTACGCACGCCGCTGCGCCTCATCGAGCGTGTCGCCCGTCCCCACGACGTTGAGCACGCGTCCTCCCGCCGTGACGATCTGCCCGTTCCGCGCCGCGGTGCCGGCGTGGAAGACGAGCGTGTGCGGCGCGGACGCCGCGCGATCGAGCCCGGTGATCACATCGCCGGCCCGGGGGCGCTCCGGGTAGCCCTCGGCGCACAGCACGGTGCACACCGCGACGCCGGGACGCCACCGCGGCGCCAGCCGGTCGACGCGGCCGACCATCGCTGCCTCCGCCATCTCGAGCAGCCCGGACTCGAGCAGCGCGAGCAACACCTGCGCTTCGGGATCGCCAAACCGGACGTTGAACTCCAGAACGCGCGGGCCGTCCGAGGTCAACATGACGCCCGCGAACAGCACCCCCCGGTACGGACGCCCCTCCTGCGCCATCGCCCAGAGCGTTGGGGCCAGGATCTCATCGATGATGCGGTCAAGCGTCTCCCCGGTCACCTGAGGCGCCGGCGCGACGGCTCCCATCCCGCCGGTGTTGGGTCCGCGGTCGCCGTCGCCGAGGCGCTTGTGATCCTGCGCCGCGATGAGCGGCACGAGGTGCACGCCGTCGCAGATCGCGAAGACGCTGACCTCCTCGCCGGCCAGCACCTCCTCGACGACGACGCGCGCGCCCGCGTCGCCGAAGCGCCGTTCCATCATCATCGCCTCGACCGCCGCCACCCCTTCATCGGGGGTCTCCGCCACGACTACGCCTTTGCCGGCGGCGAGCCCATCAGCCTTGATCACCAGCGGCCGCCCGGCCCGGCGGACGTACTCCGCAGCCGTCGCGCCGTTCTCGAAAATCCGGAACGGAGACGTCGGAATCTCGTAGCGCGCACACAGCGCCTTCATGAAGACCTTGCTGCCTTCGAGCGCGGCCGCCGCGCGGGTGGGTCCAAACGCCCGGAGCCCGCGCGCGGTGAACACGTCGACCAGACCGGCCGCAAGCGGTGCCTCCGGACCCACGATCGTCAGGTCAGCGGCCAACCGCCCCGCTTCGTGCGCCAAGCCCTCGAGGTCGAGAGCGGCGCTCGGGACGCAGGTCGCGACCTCGGCAATACCCGGGTTGCCTGGAGCGCAGAAGACTGTGGCGGTTCCATCACGCCCGAGGGCCCACGCCAGGGCATGCTCACGACCCCCAGATCCCACCACGAGAACATTCATCGAGGCTGCCATCCCGTGCGATGAGACCGTCTCACCACGGAAATGTTCGTGTTTTGCGGTCGCTGCTACGGAGAATAGTGCGATCAGGTCCACCCAAACTATAGCATGACGTATACGATGTGCCAAGACGCATTTTGAATGTTCGTATTTTCGTCTCCCGCTCGTGTCGATTCAAGGAAACCCCGACACGATGGCGAAGGTTGCACCACGTCTCGACCCGGAGGCCTCGCGGTACGCGCCGTCGTTACGGGGATTGGAGCGCTCACACCGGTGGGGCTGTCGGCCCCAGAGACGTGGGCAAACCTCCTGGCGGGTCGAAGCGGTGTTCGTCCGCTCACGCGCTTCGACGCTTCGCGCTACCCCGTTCGGATCGCGGCCGACGTTCCCGGGTTTGACCCGCTGTCCGTCCTGACCCGCAAGCAGGCGCGTCGGACCGCCCGGTTCGCGCAGTTCGCGATCGCGGCGGCCCACGAAGCCCTGCGCGACGGCGCCCTCACGCTCACGGATGACCTCCTCGACCGTGTCGGGGTGACGGTGGCGACCGCGCTCGGCGGGATCGACGTGCTCGACGCCGAAGCGCCGCACCTCTACGGCGGCGCGCCCGACCGAGTGACGCCGTTCCTGCTCCCCATGCTGATCGCCAACATGGCGTCGTCCGCCGTCAGCATCCACTTCGGCATGCGGGGACCGTCGAACACGTCCGTCGGCGCGTGCGCCAGCGGCGCGATCGCGCTCGCCGAGGCCCGCCGATGGATCCTCGACGGCGACGCCGACTACGTGCTCGCCGGAGGCACCGAGGCGGCGCTCACCCCGTCGGTGTGGGCCGCGCTGTGCTCGCTCGGCGCGCTCAGCACGCGCAACGACGCGCCCTCGCAGGCCAGCCGCCCGTTCGATCGGGACCGCGACGGGTTCGTGTACGGCGAGGGCGCCGTGGTGTTTCTGGTCGAGCGGGAGGACGTGGCGAGGCGCCGCGAGGCGCACATCTACGCCGAGCTCGCGGGGGCCGCGCTGACGAGCGACGCCTACCACGAGACCGCGCCCCGTCGCGACGGCGATGTGGCGGCCCGCGCGATCCGCCAGGCGCTCCACAGCGCCGACGCGCGCGCGGAGGATGTCGACCTCGTGGTGGCCCACGGCACCGGCACGCCTCTCAACGACATCGCCGAGACCGTCGCGATCAAGCAGGCGCTCGGAGCCCGCGCTCGGACGACGCCGGTCAGCGCCCCGAAGAGCATGGTCGGTCACCTGATCGGCGCGGCGGGCGCGCTCGCGGCCCTCGTGGGTGTGCTTGCGATCCACACCGGCGAGATTCCTCCCACGATCAACCTCGACCACGCCGACCCCGCCTGCGACCTCGACTACGTGGCTCTCGTCGCGCGCCGCGCGCCCGTGCGGCTCGCCGTCGCGAACGCGTTCGGGTTCGGCGGTCAGAACTGCGTCGTGGCGGTCCGCGCCCCGGCGCGGTAGGACCGACCGCCCGCGCCACCGAACTGCATTTCGAGACTCCCTTCGTCCCTCGACCCGACGATCTTCCAGGGTCCCCCGCGCGGCCGTTGCGCCCCGGGCGATCCTGAGACACACATAAGAGGAGGCGAAGCCGTGTTCGACGGAACGTTTACGGGAAGGATCGCGCTCGTCACGGGCGCCTCCCGTGGCATCGGCCGGGCGACCGTGGAAACGCTTGCCGCCGGCGGCGCGGACGTCGTGGTCCACTACCACCGCAACAAGGTCCTCGCCGAGGAGGTGGCCCACGAGATCTCCGGCCGCGGCCGGCGCGCGATCGCCGTCGGGGCCGACTTAGAGAAACCGGAGGAGATCGACCGGTTGTTCGACCAGGTCGCGTCGCAGTTCGGAGCGCTCGATTTCTTCGTCGCCAACCACGCGGCCACAGCGTTCAAGACCACCCTCGACGCCAAGCCGCACCACCTCCAGCGCACGTTCGACCTGATCGTGCGATCGCTCGTGCTGTGCGTCCAGCGGGCGGTGCCGTTGATGGAGGGGCGCGACGGGGCGATCGTGACGATCGGCGGACAGGGCACCGTCGAGATGCTGCCGCACTACGCGATCCTGGCATCGGCGAAGGCCGCGATGGAGACGTGGACCCGGTACCTCGCCTACGAGCTCGCGGGGCGGGGCATCACGGCCAACTGCGTGAGCCCGGGTGTGATCGCCACGGACTCCGCGAAGTTCTACGGCGGCGACCGGTTTGTGCAGTTCGACCGCGTGGTCTCGACCTTCACGCCGCGGGGCCGGATGGGCACACCGCAGGACGTGGCGACGGTGGTCGCGTTCCTGTGCAGCCCCGGGGCGCGGTTCATCCTTGGGCAAACGATCGTGGTCGACGGCGGCCTCGGGCTGGTCTCGGCGCCGTTCGAAGTGTTCAGGCGACAAGGGGAGGCGCGCACATGAACAAGGTGATGAGTGCCGACGACGTGATCGCCCAGATCCCCGACGGGGCGACGGTCGCGATCGGCGGCTCCTCGCTCTCCCGGAAACCGATGGCGTTGGTCCGGGCGCTCGCCCGCAGCGATCGCCGCGACCTGCGCATCATCGTCAACGTCGGCGGCCCCGAGGTGGACCTCCTGCTCGGCGTGGGCAAGGTCGCCGAGGTCATCTTCG
This sequence comes from bacterium, assembly GCA_035632615.1. Taxonomy (GTDB): domain Bacteria; phylum Sysuimicrobiota; class Sysuimicrobiia; order Sysuimicrobiales; family Segetimicrobiaceae; genus JAJPIA01. The sequence goes on from DASQGM010000217.1 coordinate 5,719, forward strand.
CGTTCGTCGGGTTCGAGGTGATGGGACTGGCGCCGCACTTCCGGAGGGCCCGGCAGGAGGGCACCGTCAAGTTCCAGGAGTGGACGGAGTATACGGTGATGGCGGGGTTGGACGCGACGATCAAGCGCGTGCCGTTCCTGCCCACCCACTCGATGCTCGGCACCGACCTGCTGCGGGTCAACACGGCGTTCAAGACGTTCCAGGATCCGTTCGCCGGCGAGACGCTCGTCGCCGTTCCCGCCCTCCGCCCCGACGTCGCGCTGCTGCACGTCAACCTCGCCGATCCCCAAGGGAACGGCGTGGTGCTCGGCGACGGACACATGGACGCGCTGTGCGCGAAGGCCGCGCGCAAGACGTTCCTCTCAGCGGAGCAGATCCTGCTCCCCGAGCGTCTGCAGACCTACGGGCGCGACGTGCACATCTTCCGGACGATGGTGACCGGCGTCGTCGAGGCCCCGTGGGGCGCCCACTTCACCGGGTGCGCGCCCGAGTACCGGGCGGACCTCCAGCACGTCCAGGAGTACCTCGCCGCCGCGCGGGAGGGCACGGGGTGGCACGGGTACCTGGAGCGCTACGTCTACGTGAGTCACCAGGAGTACGTGCGCGCGCTTGGCGGAGAGCACACGCTGGGGGAGCGTCTGCGGGTGTAGCACGCCGCTGTCGCACCCCGGCGAGGGGACCCCACGGCACCCGCCGGATGCGAGAGACGCTGCGAGGGAGGAATCGGCGATGACCGACTACACCATCGACGAGTTGATCATCACGTGCATGTCCCGGGAGCTGCGGGGGGAGCTGCTGGTCAGCTCCGTGACCGCGTTTGGATCGCTCGCGGCGCACTTGGCGAGAAGCACGCATGCGCCGGACCTGGCGGTGCTCTCGACGCCGGAGTCGGGCATGGACGCGGTGCCGCTCCCCACCCTGTCGCTCGGCCAGTTCCTGACCGAGAACCAGCGGGCGATCCCGCTCACGATGGAGGACATCTTCGACGCGATCTTCACCGACCGGTTCCGCATCTGGATCAACCCGGCGCAGATCGACCAGTACGGCAACGTCAACATCTCCGTGATCGGTCCGTGGGACAAGCCCAAGGTCGCACTGGTCGGCTCGCGGGGAATCCCGGAAGACACGAGCCATCTCTCCCAGGGGCTGTACTATCTGACCCAGCACTCACCGCGCGCCGTCGTGGAGCGCGTGGATTTCATCAGCGGCGCCGGCTACAACCCCGAGCGTCGCCGGACGCTTGGAGCGCCCGGCGCGCCGACCTGCCTGGTCACCAACCTGGGGGTATTCGGCTGGAACCCCGACTCCGGCCGGATGGTCGTGCGGAGCCTGCATCCCGGTGTGAGCCCGGACGCGGTGCGCCAGGCCACCGGCTTCGCGATCGAGGTCGGGGCCGGGATCCCCACCACGGAGCCGCCGACCGCGGAACAGATCGCCATCATCCACGCGGCCGACCCGCTCGAGGTGCGCAAGCTCGAGCTGCTGTCCGGCAAGGAGGCGGCGGAGAAGTTTGCCGTCATCTACGAGCGCGAGCGCCAGGCGCTGCACGCCGCCTGGCCGCGCCGCCGGCAGTGATGCGAGCGCCGGCGACCGCGCCGCGCTGAGGAGGTGCGCACTGTGACCGCCGCCACCGGCCCCAGCCAACCGCCCCGCGGCCGCCCGTGGCCGAGGAGGCAGTCGTGACCGACGCGCCGCTCACGGGCCGCCGCGCGATCGTCACCGGCGGCGGACGGGGCATCGGGCGGGCAACCGCGCTCAAACTGGCCGCGTTGGGCGCCGACGTCGCGGTCGTCTCCCGCACCGCGTCGGAGATCGACCGCGTCGCCGCCGAGATCCGGGGACGGGGCGTGCGGGGCGCGGCGGTTCCCGCCGACCTGACGACCTTTGGCGCGTGCCGTGCCGCGATCGAGAGCGCCGCGCGCGCGCTTGGCGGGCTCGAGATCCTGATCAATAACGCCGGGTGGACGCTCACGAGCGCGTTCCTCGACGAGGACGAGCCGTACTGGCGCCGCGTGGTGGACGCGAATCTCTGGAGCACGGTGTTCTGCAGCCGGGTCGCGCTCGAGTGGATGGTCGCGCACGGCGGCGGGACGATCGTGAACGTGGCGAGCGACGCCGGGCGCGTTGGCACCGCCGGCGAGGCGATCTACTCAGCCGCAAAGGGCGGCGTGATCAGCCTCACCCGGTCGCTGGCCCGCGAGATGGCCAGGCACCAGGTGCGCGTCAACTGCATCTGTCCCGGCCCCACGGAGACGGCGGTCCTAACCGAGAACCAGCGCGACCCCGCGCACGCCGGGAAGATCGAGCGCATGATCCGGCTGATCCCGATGCGCCGGGTCGCGCAGGCGGAGGAGATCGCCGACGCGGTCGCGTTCTTCTGCACGGACGCGTCGCGCTACATCACCGGTCAGGTGCTGAGCGTCTCCGGCGGGCTGACGATGGTCTGAGCGGGGGCGCCCCGAGGGCCGCAGCCAGCCGCGAAGGAGGCAACGAGTGATCCACAGGATGAGCGCGAGCCGCACCACGACGCCCCGCGTCCCCCGGAAGGAGCCCGTGCGATGACGGAGGGCGCCACTTCGATCCGCGTCGCGGTCGACTGCATGGGCGGCGACCACGCGCCGCGGGAGATCGTCCCGGGCGCGCTCGCGGCCGCGCGCGCGCACGGGCTGCACGTCCTGCTCGTCGGCGTGCCCGACGAACTCACGCCGCTCCTCCCCGCCGACGTGGCGGCGCGCCCCGGGTCCCCGCCGGCGTCCACGGCAGAGGCACCCGGCGTGGAGGTCGTACCGAGCGACCGCGCCGTGCCCGAGGGCGCTCCGCCGCTCCAGACGCTCCGAGCGATGCCCAACGCGTCGACGTCGGTGACGATGCGCCTCGTCCACGACGGACGGGCGGACGCCGCGGTCAGCGCCGGCAGCACCGGCCCCACGCTGCTCGCCGCGATCCGCGAGATCGGCATGATCGAGGGCGTGCGGCGCGCGTGCGTCGGCCGGCAGATCCTGGAGATCCACCCGCACACGTTCCTGATCGACCTCGGCCCCACGATCGACTGCGGGGCCCATCACCTCGTCGAGTTCGCGGTGATGGGCACGACGTACATGCGTGTGTTCGGCGGGGTCCCGGACCCCACGGTGGCGCTGCTCAGCAACGGTCGCGAACCCGGCAAGGGCAACAAGGTCGTCAAGCAGGCCGCGGAGCTCCTCGGCCGCAGCGGGCTCAGGTACGTCGGGCTCGTTGAGGGGCACCACCTCATGGCCGGCGAGGCGAACGTCGTCGTCTGTGACGGGTTTGTCGGCAACGCCGTCCTGAAGACCGTCGAAGGACTCGGGCGCGAGACCGCGGCGTGGCTCAGGCGCGAACTCGAGGACGCGCTGCCCCCCGAGCGCCTGGACGACCTCGCCGTCCGGCTGATCGAGTGGACGAACCCGATCGACCTGCGGGGCAGCCTGCCGCTGCTCGGCGTGCGCGGGCACGTCGTAATGGCGCACGGTGCCTCCGACCGGACGGCGATCCAGGCCGCGATCGCGCAGGCGGTCCAGGCGGTGCGCGGCGGGTTCGTGGAAAAACTGCGCGCGGCGCTCGCCGAGACCCGCGGGCACATCAGCCGGGCGAGCGCGACGTAGCGGCGAACCCTGCGGGTCTGCGGACCCGACGTTCCCGGTCGCGCGGCACCCGGCTGCGGCATGGGCCCCGCGGACGACCTCGCAGACACGCGAGCGCGGGGAGATCGACGATCTCCCCGCGCTCATCCCACGTAGATCTGCTGACGGGCGTCGTCCGCCCCACCCGCTCTGCGCCTACATCGGCGGCATCGGCGGGGTGGGCATCGACTCCTTCTCTTCCTCGGGCTTGTCGACGACCACGACCTCGGTCGTGAGCAACATCGCGCCGACGCTCGCGGCATTCTGCAACCCCGAGCGGGTGACCTTGCACGGGTCCACGATCCCCGCCTTGAACATGTCCACGAACTCGTTGGTGAGGACGTTGTAGCCCCACCCCGGCTTGCCGTGCTTGACCTTCTCGACGATGAGGGACCCCTCCGCGCCGGCGTTGCGCGCGAGCTGGCGGAGCGGCTCCTCGACCGCACGGCGCACGATGTCCACGCCGACCCCCTCGTCGCCCTCGAGCTTGAGCTTCTCCAGCGCACCGAGCGTCGCGACGAGCGCGGTCCCGCCGCCCGACACGATCCCCTCTTCGACCGCGGCCCGCGCCGTGCTGAGCGCATCCTCGACCCGGTGCTTCTTCTCCTTCAGCTCGGTTTCGCTGGCCGCGCCGACCTTGATCACGCCGACCCCGCCGACCATCTTGCCGAGCCGCTCCTGGAGCTTCTCGCGATCGTAGTCGCTCTCGGTCTCTTCGATCTGCTTGCGCAGCTCAGCGATCCGCTTCTGGATCTCGGACTGCTTCCCCGCGCCGCCGACGATGATCGTCTCCTCCTTGCCGGCCTTGATCTGCCGCGCGCGGCCGAGCTGGTTGACCTCGACGTTCTCCAGCTTGAGCCCGAGCTCTTCGGTGATGACCTCACCGCCGGTCAGGATCGCGATGTCCTGCAGGATCGCCTTCCGCCGGTCGCCGAACGCCGGCGCCTTGACGGCGATGGCATTGAGGGTGCCGCGCAGCTTGTTCACGACGAGGGTCGCGAGGGCCTCACCCTCGACGTCCTCGGCGATGACGACGAGCGGCCGGCTCAGCTGGACGATCCGCTCGAGCACCGGCAGGAGGTCCTTGACCGCGCTGATCTTCTTGTCGGTGATGAGGAGGTACGGATCCTCGAGCACGGCCTCCATCTTCTCGGGGTCCGTGATCATGTACGGGGAGATGTAGCCCTTGTCGAACTGCATCCCCTCCACGGTGTCGACCGTCGTCTCGATCCCCTTCGACTCCTCGACGGTGATCACCCCGTCCTTGCCGACCTTCTCCATCGCGTCCGCGATGAGCTTGCCGATCCCGTCGTCGTGCGCGGAGATGCTCGCCACCTGGGCGATCGCGTCCTTCGTCTCCACCGGCTTCGCCTGGGCGCGGAGTCCCGCGACGACCGTCTCGACCGCCCGGTCGATGCCGCGCTTGATCGCGAGCGGGTTCGCGCCGGCCGCGACGTTCTTGAGGCCCTCACGGACGATGGCCTGCGCGAGGACGGTGGCTGTCGTCGTCCCGTCGCCGGCGATGTCGTTCGTCTTGGTCGCCACCTCGCGAACGAGCTGTGCGCCCGCGTTCTCAAACGGATCGGAGAGCTCGATCTCCTTCGCGACCGTGACGCCGTCGTGAGTGATCGTCGGCGAGCCGAATTTCTTCTCGAGGACGACGTTGCGGCCTTTCGGCCCGAGCGTGATCTTCACGACATCCGCGAGACGGTTGACGCCGCGCTCGAGCGCACGTCGCGCGTCCTCGTCGTACAGCAACAGTTTTGGCATCGAGGTTCCCCCTTAGGCCCTCGCCTTGGCCTTCTCGCGGGTGACAACCGCGAGCACGTCACTCTCGCGCAGGATGAGATACTCCTCATCGTCCTGCTTGAACTCCGTTCCGGAGTACTTCGCGAAGATGACGCGATCGCCGACCTTGACCTCCATCGGCACGCGGTCGCCCTTCTCGTTCCGCCCGCCGGGACCGACGGCTGCGACCTCTGCCTCCTGCGGCTTCTCCTTGGCGGTATCAGGCAGGACGATCCCACCCTTGGTCTTCTCGAGCTCCGCCACCACCTTGACCACGATGCGATCTCCCAGTGGCTTCAGGTTCATACCAGCCTCCCTTCCACGCGATGAGTCTTAGCACTCTATCATCGTGAGTGCTAATCTAACCTCACTATAGGGAAACAGGCCGAGGCCAGGCAACATCAAATTCGACCGAAAACAGGGTGTGGAGGCCGGAAATCGGCTTCTTTCGAGTTCTTACGCTATGGATTTAACGTTTATGATTGGGTCTCCGGCACCCGCTCCGCGAGCTCCAACCCGGCGTAGGCGCCGAGGCGGAGCGACGAGCGCTCGCCACGGGCAAGGCGGTAGGCCCCCGCGGCCGCGATCATGCCGGCGTTGTCGGTGCACAAGATCGGGGACGGCACGTACACGGGAAGCCCGAGCGCGGCGGCGGCGTCGCCCATGCGGCGCCGCAGCCGCGAGTTGGCCGCGACCCCGCCGCCCACGACGATCGCCCGCACACCGTATCGTCTGGCCGCGCGAATGCTCTTGTCGACCAAAACGCCGGTGATCGCTTCTTGAAACGCTGCCGCCGCGTCCGAGGCCCACTCGGCGTCCGGCGGCGCGCCACCGTCCCGGGAGCGCCGGGCGACGGCGCGCATGACGGCGGTCTTGAGACCGCTGAACGAGAAGTCGAAGCTGTCCGCGTCGGGAAACGGCCGAGGCAACGGCACGGCGTCGGGCCGCCCGCCCGCGGCGGCCCGATCGATCGCGGGCCCGCCCGGGTACCCCAGCCCGAGCGCGCGCGCGGCCTTGTCGAACGCCTCGCCGGCCGCGTCGTCCCGCGTCATGCCGAGCACCTGGTACTCCCCGTGCCCGGTCATCAGAATCAGATCGCTGTGCGATCCGGACACGATCAGCACGAGCGCGGGGAACGGAAGATCGGGGTGCTCGAGAAAGTTCGCGTAGACGTGGCCCTCGAGGTGATTGACGCCGATCAGCGGCCGCCCGAGCGAGAGCGCGAGCGCCTTCGCGGTCGCGACGCCGACCGCGAGCGCCCCGACGAGGCCGGGGCCGCAGGTGACGGCGACCGCGTCGATCCCGTCGAGCGCCACATCCGCGCGCTCGAGCGCCTCATCGATCACCGGCCCCAGCCGCTCCAGATGCCGGCGGGACGCGAGCTCCGGGACCACGCCGCCGTAGCGCGCGTGCAGGTCCACCTGCGAGGCGACGATGTTGGAAAGGAGCCGAGCCGTCCCGGCGTCCGACGCGAGCACCGCCGCCGAGGTCTCGTCACACGAGGTCTCGATCCCGAGCACGTTCACCGGCGTGTTACCGGGTCGGCGGCGCGTCCTCGTCCGGTGCGGGCGCGTCGCGCTCGAGATCCACGCGGTTCTGCTTGAAGCGCGCCTGGAACGCGTGCTCCCACACGTTCCCGGTCCACATAACGATCGCGTCCTCGCGGTTGTCGCTGTAGTACCCGCGCCGCACGCCGATCTCCTTGAACCCATATTTCCGGTAGAGCGTCTGGGCGCCGGCGTTCGTCTTCCGCACCTCGAGCGTCACCCACCGTGCGCCCCGCCGCATCGCCTCGTCGAGCAGCGCGACGAGGAGGCGCTCGCCGATCCTCCGACGGCGGTGCTCGGGGGCCACCGCGATCGTGGTCACGTGGGCCTCGTCGAGGATGATCCACATCCCGGTGTAGCCGACGATCTGGTGCATCACCCGCGCCACGAGATAACACGCGAGCCGGTTCTCGCGCAGCTCGTGCGTGTACGCATCCCGCGGCCAGGGTGTCGGGAACGACGCCTGCTCGATCTCGATCACCCGCGCCACGTCGTCCATGCGCATCGGCACGATCGTGACCTGGTTGGTCAAAACCATGGTCACCCGTTTCCCGGTTGCGCGGGGGTTTCCTGCCACTCGCGAAGCGCCGGGCGCCTGCCGTAGATGGGCAGCAAGGTGTCCGGATCGTCGCGGACCCCCGCGAGCAGCCGGAGCCTTCCCAGGAGTGCCACGGCCGCCGCGCGTGGATGAATGTGCGGCCCGCCGGCGACGCCGCGGCCGGCGAGTCCGGCCAGGAGCGCTCGCTCGTGCCTGGCCAGCGCGTCCCCCACGACGAGGACCGGGCCCTCGACGCCGGGCCGCCGGTAGGCATCGCCGCAGCCATGGGGATCCTCCACCCAACCCGGCGCGCCGTCGAGTGCCGCCGCGACTTCCGCCGCCACGACGTCTGGCGGCGCCACGATCGGGGCGACCAAACACCTGGGCGCGCCGGCCGCGGACACGTGATAGAGCCCCGCGGCCACCTCCCCGCGGTGGGCGTCCAGCGCCGCGAGCACGACTGCGGGGCCGCCGGCGGCCAGCGCGAGGGCCTCGAGCGTGTCGACGCCGAGGACCGGCGTGCGTCGCGCCCGCGCCCACGAGACGGCGGTCGCGATCCCGATGCGCAGACCGGTGAACCCCCCGGGGCCCCGGCTGACCGCGATCCCCTCCAGCTCCGCCGGACGCATCCCGAGCCCGCGCAGCATCTCGGCGATCGCCGGGGCGAGCCACTCGAGGTGCCGCATCGGCGCGCGGAGCGTGGCCTCCGCGAGCACGCCGGACCCGTCCACGACGGCGCAAGACGCCAGGGGCGTGGCGGTCTCTATCCCGAGGATACGCATCGCGCGAGCTCCTCGATCACCCGGATGTACCGTTCACCCCGGGCGGCGATCCGCAGCACGCGGTCGTCGTCACCCTGACCGTAGGCCATCTCGATCCCGAGATGCTCGGCCGGCAGCGCGGAACCCGCGTGCCCCGCCCACTCGACGGCCGTGACCCCCGGACCGTCGAAGATCTCCTCGAGCCCGAGCGCGTCCAGGTCTCCGGGGGTCAGCCGGTACAGATCGACGTGGTAGAGTGGAACGGCACCAGCGTACTCGTGCACGAGCACGAACGTCGGACTGCGCACGGCACCCGTCACGCCCAAACCGCCGGCAAGCCCCTGCACGAAACAGGTCTTCCCCGCGCCGAGCGGACCGCACAACGCCACGACCGCCCCCGGGGCTCCCAGCCTGAGAAACACGGCGCCGAGCGCGGCGCCGGCGGCGCGGGTCTCGTCGGGTGCGCGGGAGTGGATGACGAACGGCGCCCCCCGGGTGTCCGCGGATCGGATGGGGCCTAGCTCCCGCCGTGCTCCGCGATCTTGTGCTGAAAAAACGCGATGAAATCCAGGGGCACCGGAAACACCGTGATCGAATTCCGATCGGACGTGATCTCGGTCAGCGCCTGCAGGTAGCGGAGCTGCAGGGCGACCGGTTCCGTGGCGATCTTGGCCGCCGCCTGCACGAGCTTCTCGGCGGCCTGGAACTCGCCCTCCGCGTTGATGATTTTCGCGCGCCGCTCACGCTCGACCTCGGCCTGCTTGGCCATCGCCCGCTTCATCCCCTCGGGCAGGGAGACGTCGCGCACCTCGACGAGGGTCACCTTGATCCCCCACGGTTCCGTGCCCTCATCGATCACCTGCTGGAGCTGTTGGTTGATCCGGTCGCGCTGGCTCAGCAGCTCGTCCATCTCGTGCTGGCCGAGCACGCTGCGGAGGGTCGTCTGAGCGAGCAGGTACGTGGCCTTGGAGTAGTTTTCCACCTTGACCACGGCGTCCTCGGGATTCACGACGCGGAAGTATAAGACGGCGTCCACCGAGACGGGGACGTTGTCGCGCGTCATCATCTCTTGCCGGGGCACGTCCAGGGTGACCACCCGCAGGTCGATCTTCAACATCCGGTCCACGACCGGGATGAGGATGATCACGCCCGGCCCCTTGGCGCGGAGCAGCCGGCCGAGCCGGAAGATCACCCCGCGCTCGTACTCGCGCGCGATCTTCACCGTCGAGCCGATCAGCGCGACCAGCACGATGACGACCGCGACCAGGAGCGGCCCCAGAAACGTGGATACCATCACGACGCCTCCTCTCGGCGCACGCCGAGGTGCAGTCCGCGCACACGCAGCACGCGGACCCGCTGGCCCGCGGGAATGACGCCGTCCTCGCTCTCCGCGCTCCAGAGTTCCCCTTCCACGAACACGGTCCCCCCGGGCGCGAGGTCGGTCCGCGCCACCCCGACGGCCCCCACGAGCGCCTCCCGACCGGTCTGGACTTTTCGAGACTGGGCGCGCACGCCGGCGCCGACCGCGATCCCAAAGAACGCGGCGGTGAGCGCCGCCATCGTGAGGATCAGCACGAGCGAGATGCGGAGAAACGGCGCCTGCCGTTCCGTCAGGAGCAGGGCCCCGAGCACGAACGCGATGAGCCCCCCGGCCGTCAGCACGCCGTGGCTCGGCACCTTGAGGTCGGCGATGAACAGCACGAGCGAGAAGCCGATCAGCAACAACCCGGCGACGTTCACCTGGACGACCGCGAACGACGCGAGCGCGAGGATCAGCGCCAACCCGCCGATCACCCCCGGGAACACCGAGCCGGGGTTGCTCAGTTCGAAGATGATGCCGTAGATCGCCATCGTCATCAGGATGAAGCCGACGTTCGGGTCTCCGAGGAGCAGCAGGAGACGCTCGGTCGCCTCCATCGGGATCTCGACGATGCGCGCGTCCCGCGTCGCCAACCGGCGCGTCCCGGCGCCGGTCTGGATCTCACGCCCGTCGATCTTCGCGAGGAGGGCGGCGGGCGAGTCCGCGACGAGATCGATGACGTGGAGCCGCAGCGCCTCCGTCTCCGTGATCGAGACGCTCTTGCGCACCGCCTGCTCGGCCCAGTCGGCGTTCCGGCCGCGCCGCTGGGCGAGCCCGCGGATCTCGGCGACGGCGTCGTTCGTGATCTTGGTCATCTCGGTCTGGTCGACCTGGCCGCCGCCGCCGCCGGGCCCGAAGGTCACGGGGTGCGCGCCGCCGAGATGCGTCGTCGGCGCCATCGCCGCGACGTTCGCCGCGTACGTGATGAACACGCCCGCGGACGCCGCGCGGGCCCCGCTCGGGTACACATAGACTACCGACGGAACCGGCGACGCCAGCAGCGCTTTCGCGATGTCTTCCATGGAGGTGAGCAGGCCGCCGGGGGTGTCCATCTCGATGATGAGCGCCTGGGCACCGTCCTGCGACGCCTGGCGGAGGCCCCGCAGGACGTACCGCGCCGTGGCGGGGCCGACGATGCCGTCGAGTTCGACGACCTCGACCACGGCGCCGCCGCCCGGGACGGCCGCCGGGGACGCGCCGGCCCCGGGCCACAGCGCGACGCCCAGCAACAGCACCGTCACGAACAGCGACAGCAACGCCCCAAGGCGCACCCGCGGGGACATGGGGTGCTGTTCTACACTCCGGGAGGCGCCTCCTGTCCGTCGCCGCGCCGCGGGGATCCCTGTGACGCTCACGTCACCCGGCCGGCCCGTCGTCCGGGATCCCGGCCGCGTGCCGGGCCA
>DASQGM010000218.1:0-5994 GCA_035632615.1 bacterium
CGAACGGATCGCTCGTGTAGATCGTCGCGCTGCTCGGGCGCGAGGCGGCGTAGTCGGTCGCGAGGCCGTGCACCAGGATCACCCGCGAGGCGCTGATCATCCCAACCGCGAACACCCCCACCGCGATCGAAAGGACCACCAGCGCCGTGCGGACCTTGTTGGCCGACACGTCGCTCAGCACCTTGCGCCATCGAGGGCTCACGACGCGCTCCCCGGGCCGTCGACGGCCGCCTTGATCGCATCGATCCGCTCGAGCCCCGCGTCGTTGAGGGCCTTCATGGTCGCGTCGGACTCGGCGACCAGCCGGGCAAAGGTTTGTCTGTCCAGCACCATCACCTGAGCACCAGTGTCGGGGGCGGCGCGAACGGTGGAATGGGCGCGCCCGCCGTGCATCAGCCCCGTGGCGCCGAAGTACTGACCGGCGCCGAGGCGCCTCACGACAACCTGCCCCCCCCGCCCGGGCATGACCAGTTCCACCGCGCCTTTCGTAACCACGAAGAAGCGTTCGGCCTCCTCGCCCTGACGGATGATGAACGCACCGGGCGCATAGGTCTCGGGTGAGAGGTGGCGCTCGAGCCACGAGAACTGATCTACGCTCAGGGTGCGCAGCGCCTCCGCCACGTATTGGTTGACAATCTCGCCGTCCGCGACGATGACCGATCGGGTCGCCTGCCGCGCCAGGTCGACGTCGTGGGTCACCATGACGATCGTCTTGCCGCGCCGGACCAGGTCCTCAAACAACCGGCATACGGATTCCGCGGTCTGGGAGTCGAGATTCCCCGTGGGTTCGTCCGCGATGATGAGCGGCGGATCGTTCGCCAGCGCGCGCGCGATCGCCACGCGCTGCTGCTCCCCTCCGGACACCGCCGAGGGGAGCTTGTGCGCGTGCGGGGTCATCTCGACCTGCGCGAGGAGCGCCAAGCCGCGCTCCTGCCGCTCCTCCGGCGCATAGAGGCCGGCAAAATCCATGGGCAGCATCACGTTCTCCAACAACGAGAGCGTCGGCAGCAACTGAAAGAACTGAAACACGATCCCGACCGCCCGTCCCCGCCATGCGGCCAGTTGCCCCTCGGTGAGCGCGTGCACCGGGGTGTCCGCGACGTACACTTCCCCGGACGTCGGCCGGTCGATCCCGGTCACCATGTTGATCAACGTCGTCTTGCCACTGCCCGACTTGCCGACCACCGCCACGAACTCCCCGTGATCGACCCGCAGATCGACCCCCTTCAGCGCGACGAACGTGCCGGCCGTGCTGACATAGGTCTTCACGACCTTCCGCAGGTCGATGAGACTTCGGTGGCCCGCCATCTCGCCGCGCGGGCGCACTTCGGGGCTAAGACGTTGCCGCAGCCGCGGCCACACGATCTCCACACCTCTCCCGATCGATCTGCGCTCCCGACACCAGCCTACAGCCACGCCGAGGAAGACCGCCATCGGGCGTTGGACTGAGAGCGCGCCTCGGGCGCAGGCCCGATCCCGTCGGGGCGGGCTGCCGGACCGATGCAGGGGCTAGGCGATGCCGGACGAGCCGGCGATGAGCCCCCAGCGAGTCGTCACCGACCCGCCGGGCCGCAGCGCAAGCACACCGGTTCCGGTCCGAAACGCGTCAGGCGGGCACGTCATCGGCTCTACGGCGAGGCCGCGCCGGCGCTCGGCCGGATCGGGGAGCGGATCGCCCGTGAAGACCATCACGTGGGTGTACCCCTCATCGACCCAAAGGACGGTGTCCTCGAAACGGACCCGCGCCCGCCCACCCGCGTCGCGCACGAGGCCGAGGTAGCAGTCATCGAGCTGAAGACCGCCGATCGGACGGGGGTGCCGGAAGTCATACGCGGTGCGATCGACGGCCTCGGTTTCCCCCGTCGGAAGCCGTCGGGGACCGATCAGCAGCCTCCGCGTCGCCGGCACGAGCAGGGTCGCCTCGTTCACCGCGCCTCGGCAGCCCGCCAGGTAGGGATGGTGCCCCGCCCCATAGGGCAACACGCGCGCGCCGTCGTTTCGCCGAGAACCACCCGCGACGCGGTGTGTTCGATCGCTCGCCACGGCACGCAGCCGGTGAGTCCGTGAATCGCGTTGTGTTCGCTTACGCGATTGATCGGGAGCTGATGCTCCTCCCCATCGAACCGATAGCGGCCGTCCCCAATGCGGTTCGGCCAAGACAGAAGCGGCACACCCCGGCTTCCGGTGACGGCGGCGTGCTCGGCATATCCATCGAGAACGGGACGCCCGTCGGCACTGTACTCGCGCAGACCGCCGCCGAGCTCGACGGCCACGGCCGCTTGGCGGTCAAATCCGATGCGATACTGCCGTCCTGTGGGAAGCAGCATGCCGCGGGGCGTCACACAAAGGGCTGCCCGAACCGCCCGCGATGGGCAACCTCCCAGAGCGGCTTGCGCTGCTTCTTGCCCAGCCCGCGGCGCTGCGCCGGGTAGCCGAACGGGACAACCGCCAGCACGTCGAGGGCGTCCGGGATGCCGAGGAGCGGGTTCACCTCGGGCAACCCGAGAAAGCCCACCCAGTTGGAGCCGACCCCTGCCGACCACGCCGTGAGGACCATCGATTGAATCGCGCGGCTCCCGTCGGAGACCGCGAATCTGGTCTTGTCGATCGCCACGACAACTGCGAGCGGCGCCTGTGCGACATACGGCCCGCTTCGCGCCAGTGCGCCCAACTGGCGCAGCGTCTCCCGGTCCTCGACGACGACGAAATGCCAGGGCTGCCCGTTCATGCTGCTCGCCGTCAGCCGTCCGGCTTCGACGATCTGCCGGACGACCTCCGACGGCACCGGCCGGTCTTGGTAGGCACGCACGGCCAGCACGGTGCGCACCGCGTCAAAGACATCCATCGCCCGCCTCCCCCTCCCGGCACCCCACCACGAGCCATCCGAACGGCCGCCGGCCCATCTGCTCCCCGCGCCTCTCAGCCCCCGTGGCGCTCCGCCTTGTCCTGCTTCGCCCGGAGCGCCCGATGTCTGCGTTCTTCGTGGACGAAGCCCCACGCCCGCACGAGCGCCCACGCTTCGGCTTCCTGGGCCTCGTAGTCGTTCATCCTGCCGATTTGATGCGCCAGCGCGATGTGCGCGAGCTCATGGGCGACCACCGCGACGACAATCGCGTCGGCTGCGCGTTCCAGCATCGGCGACAGGTACAGCATTCGGGCATGAGGGGCTCGCGGCAACACGGCCTCCTCCGGCGGGTGTACCGTGACCGGGAACGGCCACAGACCGGCCCGCATCAGAGGATGGGGGATAAACCACGAGAAAGAGTCTTCGTCGGAGGCCGCTTGCTGGAGCAACCGTTCGTAGCCGTCGGGAGGAAGTCGCCGGAGCACCTCTGCGATCGCCCGGCATCGCCGGTTCGCGTCCGGACCGCTGAATCCGCTCTCCGTAGTCGGCCAGAGCGCCGTCCAGAGCACGGTCTCGAGCGGCCGGTAGTAGAAGGGTTCCATCCTGCCAGCGCGCTCCCGCATCGCGACCCCGCCGTTCTCCGGGTTCGGCTCTCGATCGGGCCGTTCACCCATCGGATTCACCTCGCTGCATGCCAGTCCCCTCACCCGCCGTCCGCTAACTGGGACGTCCATATCTACTATGCTCAGGACGATCTGCGGGAGTTTCTCACCCCCCGCTACGCCGATGAGGTCCAGTCTACTACGCTCGCAGAACCATTCTGTCCCGGCGTGCCCAAACGCCCCTGTCTTCGGTCGCCTCGGATGAAGGATTTCGCATCCTCGGATTGAGGATTCCGGGACTCGCAGTTCTGGCAGGGGACGTCTCGGAACACAGCCAAGAGTCCCGAGCAGTCGCCCGCGGCAGTCAGGATCACGGCCGGGCAAGAGGGGCCGCCATGGAGCAGCGCGTGCTCGGAAAGACAGGCCTTCGCGTCTCCGCCCTCGGATTCGGGGCCGGCGCGGTTGGAGGCCTGTTGGTGCGCGGCGAACGCGCCGATCAGACTCGGGCCGTCGCCCGGGCGCTCGACGCGGGCATCACGTACTTCGATACGGCGCCCACTTACGGCGACGGGCGCTCGGAGGAGAATCTCGGCGCGATCCTCGGCGAGCTGAGCGCGTGGCGCCGCGTCGCGGTCGGCACGAAAGTCCGCCTGCAGCCGCCGGACCTCGCTGATCCGGCTGCGGCCATCCGGCGCTCGTGCGAGGAGAGTCTGCGCCGGCTGAAGTGCGATGCCGTCGACCTGCTGCAGCTTCACAACCCCATCGCGGGCAACGCCGCCGGCGAGATTACCAGCGGCAGCAGCCGCCCCGTTCCGCTCGAGGTCGTCACCGGCCTCATCGCCGATGGGATGCGCGACGTCGTGGCGCGGGGGTTGGCCCGACACGCGGGCTGTACGGGTCTCGGCGACACACGCGCCCTGCACACGCTCGTCGCCACCGACATGTTCGCCACCGTCCAGACCTACTTCAACGCGATCAACCCGAGCGCCGGCGTCGCGGCCGCCGCCGGCGGCGAGCAGGACTTCGCGGGACTGATCGGCGCGGCCGCGACTGCGGGCCTAGGTGTCGTCGCGATCCGGGTCATGGCGGCAGGCGCCCTGCTCGCACGGCCGCAGCGGCACCGAAATGCGGGCGATCCCGGTCCGCTGCTGGTCGAGGGCGCGCGGTACGACCGCGACCTCGAACGCGCCCGTGGGATACAGGCGATCGCCGTGGAACTGGCCTATGACGGCCCGCTCGAACTCGCGCTGCGATTCGCCCTCGCCGCGCCTGGGATCTCAACGGTGTTGGTGGGGTTCTCGAGTCTCGAACAACTCGAAGACGCGCTGCGCTGGACCCGCCGCGGGCCTCTGCCTCGGGACGCGATCGATCGTGTCGTAGACTTGGCACGGCGCCCATAAGGGCCAGCCGGGACGTGCGCAGAGCTGCGTGTCGGAGTGCCGGGCCGCAGCGCGCTGCGGCCCGGTGCCTTGTGCCGCTACGGCGACTACGCCCGACCCGCGCGTGTGGCGCCGGCGCGGTTGCCGACTACGCCACCTGGGCCTTGACCGTGGTCGGTTTGGTGCGTTCCGTCTTCGGGATCGTCACCTCGAGCACGCCGTGCTTGCAGACGGTCTTGGCCTCCTCGCATTTCACCTCGCTCGGGAGCGGCAGCGTGCGGGTGAAGGCGCTGGCTCGAACCTCACGGCGGTGAATAGGTACGAGCCCTCGATTCACGCCCCGACGAATGCGAGAAGCCGACACCGCTCTCAGTGCTCATCGTCGGAGACCGTCCATCCAACAGTGACCTGACGGTCCACGAACCTCGCCGGCACGGGTTCGTCGAAAGCCCAAACGTCGACGCCTTCCCGAAGGAACCCCGCGAGTTCCTGGAGACGTTCGCGGTCCTCGCCGCGCTTGCCATTCTCCGCGCCCAACGGGACGAGAATCTCAGCCAGCTCGCGCTCACCGACGGGCTGGCCGGACTCGCCAACCATCGGGCGATCCTGCAGGATCTCGAGCGCGAGATCGACCGGTGCAAGCGGATCAACGACAAAAGCGTCAGCATCGGACTGGCCGCCCATCCCGCGGACGGGGACGATCCGGACGGCCTCCTAGAGTCGGCGGATCACGCAATGTATCAGACGAAACGTGACGGTGGCAACCGCGTGTGTGTGACCTAAGGGGGTCGCGTCACACGCGTCAATCGGCGTAACGAGTTCATCACCCTTCGCGTCACGCGACATCCAAGGGGCCCGCCTGAGGTTATTCTTCGAGTGAAACACGACAGAGAGTGCGCGCCTCTCTGAATCCGCCACAGAAGGAGGCACCGACCATGCGTCAGCTTCTCGCAGCGATCCTGCTGGGTGGCGCGCTCTTGACGAGCGTGCCCGCAGCCTTCGCCAACGACAACACTGAGCGGTCGCTCCCGCCGCACAACGGGTACGTCGCAGCGGAGGACCTGAACCCCGCCACGCCGATGGTCCCGATCGACAACCGGGAACTGCCGAGCTACCCGGCGTCGACGAGCCAGAATCAGTAGCGCCCGCGCAACCAACTGCGGCGGCC
>DASQGM010000219.1:0-5970 GCA_035632615.1 bacterium
GGAGCTCGACGGCAGGATGACGCCGCGGCTCGAGCGGCTCGGCACCATCATGCGCGAGTCCTTCTTGAAGAACACCACGCTGACCCCGAACATCTGGGGCTACCTCTGGGGGAAGCTCGGCTACGCTTCGCAGCTGTTCGCGACGGCCACCGTGGACGAAACGATGGGGGCCGTCTTCGCGGTCCCGGAGAACACGGCGCTTCTCGCCAACCTGGCGGGCGAGGTCGTCCGGACGGCGGAAGCCGACGGCGTGCGCAGCGAGGGGTTTGACGGGTACGAGCCCGGGCCGATGCGCTTCACGTCGCCGCGCGACTGGGCCGGCATCCGGGCGAGCCTGGACCGCCTCACGGCGTTCAACCGAACCTCGCTCAAGCAGAAGAGCGGCATCTGGCGTGACCTCGCCGTGCGGCACCGACGCACGGAGGTGGACCAGCAGCTCGGGCCGATCGTGGAGATCGCGCGCGGACACGGGTTCCGCCTGCCGCTGAACGAGCGCCTGATCGAGATGATCCACGACCTCGAGACGGGACGCCGCACGATGGTGCCCGAGAACCTCGCGGAGCTGCGCCGTCTCAGCCAGGCCGCCTATCCCGGGGAGGTGTTCCCGTGAGCCGCTACCGCGGGTTCGTCGATCAGCACATGCCGGACGTGCTGGCCGATCTCAAGACCTTCGTCGAGCTGGAGTCGCCGACCACCGACAAGGCCGCGGTGGACCGGGCGGGCAAGTACTTCGCGGGCCGGTTCGCCGACGCGGCCGGCGCGGAGATCGTCTGGCACCGGCAAGCGAGCTGGGGCGACCACTTCGAGGCGCGCGTCGGCAGCGGCCGGCGCCGCGTCCTCCTGATCGGCCACTTCGACACCGTGTGGCCGGCCGGGACGATCCAGCGCCTGCCGTGCCGGATCGAGGGGGACCGCCTGATGGGGCCGGGATGCTTCGACATGAAGTACGGCGACATCCAGGCGGTCTGGGCGCTGCGCGCGATCGTCGAGAGCGGGGCGGCCAAGGACAAGACGTTCGTGTTCTTCGGGAACACCGAGGAGGAGGTCGGCAGCCCCACCTCTCGGCCGATCATCGAGCGGCTCGCCCGGGAGTCGGAGTGCGCGCTCATCCTGGAGCCGTCCGTCGGTGTGGAGGGCGCGGTGAAGCTGTGGCGCAAAGGGGTGGGCATGTACCGGTTGTCGGTGCAGGGCGTCGCCAGCCACGCCGGGGCCGACCCGGAGAAGGGGCGCAGCGCCGTGCTCGAGCTGGCCCATCAGGTGATCGACCTGCAGGCGATCAACGATCCCGCGAAGGGGACCACCGTGAACGTCGGCGTCGTGCGCGGCGGCACCCGGTCGAACGTGATCGCCGCGTCGGCCGAGGCCGAGATCGATCTCCGGGTGCGCACGATGGACGAGGCGCGCCGCGCGGACGAGCGGATCAAGACGCGGCCGACGTTCGTGGAGGGGACGTCGGCACGGATCACGGGCGGCCTGAACCGTCCACCGATGGAGGAGACGCCCGCGTCGCGACGTCTCTATGAGCTGGCGAAGCGGCTGGCCGCGGACGAGGGCGTCGAGCTCGCTGCGACCGGCACGGGAGGCGGCAGCGACGGCAACTTCACCGCCGCCGCCGGTGTGCCGACGTTCGACGGCCTGGGCGCGGTGGGCGACGGCGGACACGCGGACCACGAGCACATCGTCGTATCCGCGGTGGCGCCGCGGCTGGCCTGGTTTACGCGGCTGCTCGCCGAGTTGTAGCGACACGGCGCGGCGGAGCGCGGGACCATGAAGCAGGTGCGGGTGACCGGCACACGCGGGTTCTTCGACGTCGTTGCCGGGACGGACCGCTCGCAGGCGGCGACGATGGTCCTCGCGCCCGGTGAATCGACCGGCGGCGAGGACAACACACACCCGGAGTCGGACCAGTGGCTGTATGTGATCTCCGGCGCGGGACGGGCCACCGTCGGCGGCCGGACGTGCGCGCTCGACGCGGGGACGCTCCTCCTCATCGAGGCCGGCGAGCCCCACGAGATCCGCAACACCGGCACGGCGTCGCTCGTGACCGTGAACGTGTACGCGCCCCCCGCGTACTAGGCGCTTCCGCGTCTGCCCCGGCCTGGGCCATGCGGTGAGGGCGCCGTCTCGGACGGCGCCCTCACCGCACGTCGGTGCGGTCGGGCGCGGCGCCTACGGCACGTAGCCGGTCATTTCGATCTCAACGTGCAGTTCCGGCCGGGCGAGCGCGGCCACCTGGACCGTGCTCCGCGCCGGGAGGTCTCCGGCGAAGGCGCTCCGGTAGACCTCGTTCATCGCCGCGAAGTCGGCGATGTCCGTGAGAAACACCGTCACCTTAACGACGTGGCGGAGACCGGAGCCGCCGGCTTCGAGGACGGCCTTGCAGTTGTCGATGCAGTTGCGCGTCTGCTCACGAATGTCCGCGGGGACCTTCCCGGTGGCATCGGTGCCGACCTGGCCCGACGTGAAGACGATGTTGTCCAGGCGGATGCCGGGCGAGTAGGGCGACGTCGGGCGCGGACGCCCTGGGGGAAAGATCGAGTGACGCTCCATACTGGAATGCTGCCCCCTTTCCGATGGGTGTGGAATGTGGCGCGGGTCAAGTATACATCATCGCGACACGGCGCTCCGTCGCGTCAGGAGAACCGCCAGCACCGTCGTCGCGGACGCGAGCGTGCGTGCCCCGCCGCGCGCGCGGCCTCCTACCCCCCGTGCATGAACGATGGATAGAGCGTCATGCCTCCGTCGACGAGCACGGTCGTGCCGGTGACGTAGCCGGCGACGTCGGAGGCGAGCACGACCGCCATCTTGGCGATCTCGTCCGGCCGGCCCATGCGCCCCATCGGGATCTTGCTCATCAGGTCCGCCCGGGTCGCCGGATTCTCCCACACGTCCGCGTTGATCGACGTCTGGATGGCGCCCGGGGCGATGGACACGACGCGCACTCCGTGGGGCGCGGCCTCCTGCGCCAGCGTCTTGGTCAGCATGCTGAGGCCGGCCTTGCTGGCCGTGTACGCGGTGTACCCGGTCCAGGGAATGAACTCGTGCACCGAGGTGAGGTTGAGCACGACCCCGCCGCGCTGCGGGATCATGCGCCGGAGCGCCTCACGCGCGCACGCGTACGCGCCCTCCAGGTTGATCGCCAGCACCCGGCGCCACGCGTCGAGCGAGCACTCCCATCCGGCGGCGCGCGGTCCGTCGATCCCGGCGTTGTTGACGAGGACGTCGACGCCGCCCCAGGTCCGGTCGAGCGCCGAGAACATCTGCGCGACCTGCGACGCGTCGGAGACGTCCGCGGCGACGGCGAGCGCGTCACCGCCCGCGCTCTTGATGCGCGCGACCACCTGCTCGGCCGCTTCGGGATGCACGACGTAGTTCACGCACACGCGGGCTCCCGCGTCCGCAAGCTCGAGCGCGATCGCCTCGCCGATGCCGGAGTTGGCACCGGTCACCACCGCGCGCTTCTTGTCCAGACGAATCTCCACATGCGTCCCCCCAGGCGGTCCCGTCCGTCACTCGACGGCGACCGTGAAGTCTACGCCCTCCCAGCGCGTGGCCAGCGGCCAGTAGAACGTGAACCGGACCTCCGTGCCGCGCGCGAGCGCGGCCGTGGGGACGTCCGCGACGTGGACGCCGAGACCGGTGTCGTGCGATGCGGTGTCCCGGACCGTCCGCCACGCGTCGTCGCTCCAATGGACGACCGCGGGCGCGAGCGTTTCCACGCGCAGCGTGGTGCCGGCCGCGAGCGCGCGGCTCTTGTTGTTGAAGCGCCAGGGCGTGTAGCGGCCGCCCGCAGTCTCGCGGCCGCCGCGGTAGCGGGCGGCCGGTTGTGGGGGCATGTCGAAGACGCGGCCGTCCGCGATCGATCGGTGCAGCTTGATGTACTCGGCGTGCGCCCACACCAACGGCATCGCGGACCCGGACGGTCTTCCGAAGAACAGCTCCCGCGCGGCGAGATCGGGGCCGTCCCACACCTGCTCGGAGATCAACCCGCTCTCGTTCGCGAACGCTTCCATCGTCCGGAGGAGCTGGGCGGCGACGTCGCGGTGGCCGGCCGCGAGCTCGTAGTGCGCGCGTTCGCCCGTGAGCAGCGGCCACGCCCGACCGACTCCGGTTCCGTCGAACGCGCGGCCGTCCTCGTGCTCCCCGTACCCGTCGCCGCTGTACCGGTGCCACGCCGGACCGGCCGGGGTGTCCACCTTGAGGAGGGCGTCGATCACCTTGACCGTGTCGAGGATGCGGGGGTCGTCCGGCGCCCGGAGGCCGAACCGGACGAGCGCCAGCGCATCGGGGCTGACGACGTGCGAGGCCGGCGCGGCGCTGCTGCCGGGCGGCCGGTTCTTGATCGGTACGACGCCGTCGCGCGGCGAGGCGGCGCCGTCGACGTCGGACGGCGCGATGCGGACGTAGTAGCCGCTGACGCGCAGCCGCCTGGCGAGATCGGTGTTCGCCACGTAGGTCCAGCGCTCGACATTCGCGTTCCAGGTGTCCGCCGTCTCGCGCAGGTAGGACGCGACGGCGCCGTCCCCGCTCAATTCCGAGAGGTCCGCAGCGGCGAGCAGCCCGGCGATCTCCGCGCCGAGCGTGAACGGCGAGTAGCCGGGATCCTCCTCCCAGCGGTCCTGCTCGCTCACCGGCCCGTTGCGCACGACGAACCCGGCGGCCTTGCGGACCATCGGCCAGTAGCGCTGGATCCCGGCGGCGTCGAGGTGGCCGTCGCGTCGCAGCAGATCCACGAGCAGGATCGGCAACGCGGTCTCGTCCATCTGCAGGCCGCTCCAGTACGGGGAGCCGTCCAGCCACATGTTCTGAGGCCAATGGCCGTCCTCTTCCTGCGTCACCCGGAGATAGTGCAGCACGCGGCGGACGTCCTGGATGCCGCCGGCGGCGAGCAGCCCGCCCGCGGACTCGACGAGGTCGCGCGGCCAGACCAGGTGGTAGCCTCCCAGGTCGCCATCCCCCTGCGCGAACCCCCACGGGAGCGAGAGGCTCGCGATCATCCCGCCGGGGAACGTCTTCGACTCATGGATCCGCAACACCGCGGCGCTCGTCCGGTACACATCCTTCGCCGCCGCGACAGGCGGGCTCGGGGCGCCGCGCCCCCGCGCGGGTGCCATAGTGAGACTGCGCTGCCACTCCTGCCAGCGCCGTACGTACGTGTCCCTCGCCGGCTCGAAGCCGTCGAACAGGCTCGCGATGACTCGGTGGCCGGCTTCTGCCGCGCCCACGCCAAACCCCAGCGCGAGCACGCAACAGCCGTCCGCGGCCTGGAGGTCGATCTCTCCGACGAGCGCGACGTTGCCGTTCTCGGCCCGCGGGTAGGCCCACGTCAGCTGTTTGTTCCGGAACAGGTCCTGCCAGCCGTCGGAGACCCCGACAAACCCGGCCGACCGCGCGCGCCAGGGCGCGGAGCACCCGAGGGCCAGCGCGCTGCCGTCCCGTTCCGCGAACAGCATCGGCGCGCCCTTGAACGCGCCGGTCCACGCGGTGTTGCCGCCGCCGTGGTTGTTGAGATGGGGGGCAAGCAGCACGTACAGGTGATAGTCCCGCAGGGTGCCGATGAGCGGGACGAAGCGCGTCCGTTGCAGGACCGAGTCGCGCGCGGGGTCCGCGACGATGTCCTTTTCGATGCGGTACCGTCCCTCGAGGCAGGTGTTGACGACCCGGTACGCCGGCACCCCGGGCCCGGCGCAGAACACCTCCGACTGGGTGTGGCGCTTCTCCTCTGAAAAGAATGTGTGCCCGTCGGTGACGATCAGCCCCATGTCGCGCGTGCAGGCCCGGTCCTGCCGCGGCCAGTACACCTCGTTCAGGATCCCGTGACTCAGCGTGAACCAGACGCGGCTGGCGAAGCTCAGCGCCGCGCCCACGCCGGTCTTGGCGCTCGACGTCCACCGCGCCGGGGAGCCGGGCCATCCTGGAGCCTGCGTTACAGGGTCGTCCATCGTTGTTGTCCTCCAGGGATCATGGTAC
>DASQGM010000220.1:0-4180 GCA_035632615.1 bacterium
GGCCGGCGGACCGCCGCGGTGGCGGGACGCGCGCGCTGCGGCGTCCGCACCGCCGCCCAGAACTCCGCCGGCGGCTCCGCGACCGGCAGCTCGCCCAGGAGCTCCTTCGTCGCCCGCAGCCCGTCGTATGCCTCCCGGCACGCCGCACAGTCCAGCAGGTGCTCCTGCACCGCGGCGGTCTCGGCCGGGTCGAGCTCGCGATCGAGGTACGCCGACAGAAGCCGGCCCGCGCGATCGTGGTTCAGCGTCATCGGTCCCACCCCCGCCGCCGGGCCTCCACGTACGGCCCGAGGCGCTGCTGCAAAATCTGCCGGGCGCGATGGAGCCGGGATTTGACCGTGCCCAACGGCACGCGCAAGGACATCGCGATCTCCTCGTACGAATAGCCTTCCACGTCGCTCAGCACAACCACCATCCGAAGATCCTCGCTCAACGTGCCGAGCACCCGCTGAATCGTCGCGTCCAGCTGCTCGCGCTCAATGATCGCCTCGGGGCTGGACGCCGGATCCGGCATCTCGCGCAGGAACTCGCCGCGTGGGGTCTCCACGGGCGCGTCGAGCGATTCGACACGCCCGCGCGGACGCTTGCGCAGCAGGTCGATGTGCAAGTTGCTGACGATCCGATACAGCCAGCTCTCCAGCGGCGCGTCCGGCTCGACCCGGCGCAACGCCCGGTAGACGCGGAGGAACGCCTCCTGCGACAGGTCCCGGGCGTCGGCCTCGTTCCCCGTCATCCGATACGCGACGTTGTAGACGTGGCGGGCGTACCGCTGGACGATCGCCTCGTACCGCGCCAGCTCCTCGGTCGTGTACGAGACGGGCTGCGAGGCGTTGGGTCGCGCCATCGACACCACCGCGGCCGGCCTGCCCATTTACTCTCTTACAACGGGCGGGGCCGGGAAAAAGTTCGCGACGCGCTCCTATCGCGCGACGACGTTGACCAGCTTCCCGGGCACGACGATCACGTCCTCGACCGACTTGCCGTCCAGGAACTTCCGGACCTTGTCGCTGCCGAACGCCGCCTCCCTGAGGTGCACATCGTCGAGACCCGCGGGCACGGTCACTCGGTCTCGGACGCGGCCGTTCACCTGCAACACTAGCGTCATGGTGTCCTCGTGCACCGCGGCCGGATCCCAGGCGGGCCACGCCTGCCGGTGCACGCTGTACGCCCCGCCCAAGCGTACCCACAGCTCCTCCGCGAGATGCGGGGTCAGCGGCGCGAGCATGAGCGCGAGCGCGCGCAGCGCCGGCTGCCACTCCGCCGTCTCGGCCGCCCCCTCCTCGCGGAGTCGTCCCAGCGCGTTCGTGCACTCCATCAACGCCGCGACCGCGGTGTTGAACCGGAAGCCCTCGAGATCGTCGGTGACGCGCCGCAGCGTCTGGTGGATCGTGCGCCGGACCTGGGCCGCGGCCTCCGGCGACGGCACCCGGCCGGCCGGCGGTGGATCGACGACCAAATGCCACACCCGCAGGAGGAACCGGTGCACGCCCTCGATCCCCTTCGGGTTCCACGGCCCGCCGCCGTCCCACGGGCCGATGAACATCAGGTACGCGCGCACGACGTCCGCGCCCATCGTCCCGACGTAGTCGTCGGGGTTGACGACGTTGCCGCGCGACTTGCTCATCCGGTTTCCGTCGGGACCGAGGATGATCCCCTGGTTGAACAGCCGCAGCATCGGCTCGTCGAACGGCACCAGCCCGAGGTCGCGCATCGCCTTCGTGAAGAACCGCGCGTACATGAGGTGCATGACCGCGTGCTCGATCCCGCCGGTGTACTGGTCGACCGGCGCCCACGCGCGGAGCTTGGCCGCGTCGAACGGTGCGGCCCCGTTGTGCGGGTCCAGGTACCGGAACTGGTACCAGGACGAATCGACGAAGGTGTCCATCGTGTCGGTCTCCCGCTCGGCGGTCCCACCACACTTCGGACACATCGTCCGGAGAAACCCGTCGTTGTGCTTGAGCGGGGACTCGCCGGTCGGCAGAAACTCGGCGTCCTCGGGGAGCACAACCGGCAGATCGGCGTACGGCACCGGCACTGCCCCGCAGGCGCGACAGTAGACGATCGGGATGGGCGTGCCCCAGTACCGCTGGCGGCTGATGAGCCAGTCCCGCAGGCGGTAGGTGACGGCGGCGCGGCCCCGACCGGCCTGCTCGAGCGCCTCGGTGATGCGCTGCTTCGCCTCCTGGCTCCGCAGCCCGTCGAACGCGCCCGAGTTGACCAGCACGCCCTCCCCGTTGTACGCGTCCGCGAGCGGCTTCCCGTCCCAGTCCGGGGGCGCGATCACCACCGGAATCGGCAGGCGGTACTTCCTGGCAAACTCGAAGTCCCGGCTGTCGTGCGCCGGCACCGCGTGGATCGCGCCGGTCCCGTACGTCAGCAGCACGTAGTCGCCGACGTAGATCGGAATCCGCGCGTTCGTCAGCGGGTGCCTCGCGTACGCCCCGATGGACACGCCGGTCTTCTCCCGGTCCTCGGCGAGCCGCTCGATCTCTGTCTGCCGGCGGGCCCGGTACACGTACGCCGTGACCTCCGCGCGGTGCTGCGGCGTCGTCAGCTTCTCAACCAGCGGGTGCTCGGGCGCGAGCACCAGGAACGTCGCGCCGAACAGCGTGTCCGGGCGTGTCGTAAACACGGTGATCGGATCGCCCTGCTCGCTCGTGTAGACAATCTCCGCGCCCTCGCTCCGTCCGATCCAGTTGCGCTGGAGCGTCTCCACCCGCTCCGGCCATTCCATCTTGCTGAAGTCGAGCAGCTCGTCCGCGTACTTGGTGATCCGGAAGAACCACTGCTCGAGGTCCTTCTTGATCACCGGCGTCCCGCACCGCTCGCAGACGCGATCGGCGCCGACGACCTGCTCCCGCGCTAGCGTGGTGTTGCAGTTGGGACACCAGTCCACGGCGGCCATGGCCCGGTACGCCAGCCCTGCCTCGTAGAACTTCAGGAAGAACCACTGGTTCCACGTGTAGTACTCGGGGTGGCAGGTGACCACCTCGCGCGACCAATCGAACATCGCGCCCATCGAGCGCAACTGGCCCCGCATGCGCTCGATGTTCGCCATCGTCCACTTGTACGGATGGATCCCGTGCTGAATCGCGGCGTTCTCGGCGGGGAGCCCGAACGCGTCGAAGCCCATCGGAAACAGCACGTTGTGCCCGCGCATCGACAGGTACCGCGCCTTCGCGTCCGACGGCGTCATCGCGTACCAGTGCCCGATGTGCAGGTCTCCGCTCGGGTACGGATACATCGTCACGAAGAGGAACTTCGGGCGCGACGGGTCGGCGCCGACGCGGTACAGCCCATCGGCGTTCCATCGGGCCTGCCACTTGGCCTCAATCGCTTTTGCATCGTACGATTCGCTCATGCGGTCTCCGCATGCCGCCTGGATCTCGGAGCGGCGTGTTCGGCTGCGTGCCCTGCGACTACCGTTATACTACCGCGAAACGCTCCCGTTGAGACGATGGGAACGTCCCGGATATTTCGCGGGGGCGGAAAGCCAGCCCTGCCCTACATGACCTCGCGCACCCCGGCGCCGAGGTACCCGGTGGCGGCGATCAGGACGGCTCCCAGGAGCGACAGCGGCAGGAGCGCCCACCCGGTCGAGTTGTGCGTGCGCCACCGCCACAGGAAGTTCACGAGGTACACCGCCGTGGTGGCATACGCAACCCAACTGTGAAGCTGGTGGCGAACGACCAGGGCAGTACCCACGCCCTGCGCCTCGATCGCGAACAGGTCCGTCCAGCCGAGCGCGATCGACGCGCCCGCGCCGAGCAGGCCGAGGCCGACGAGCCAGTAGGCCGCACGTCGGTAGTGGGGGTCCGGCGACCGCGACCCGATGACGTCAAACAGGGTGCTCGCGAGGAACAGCGCGATCGGAAAGTGCACTACGAGAGGATGGATCAACACGGCCGTCCACCGTGGACGGCGCGCGACACCGCTGTCGCCCGCACGTGAGCCACCTCGCTCCCCCCTGGCACCGGCTCGGCGGACGCCGCCGCTGTGTCGCTGCGCCCCCGCAACGCCTGAGAGTTACTCCGCGTCCGGGCCCATCCCTTCCCGCGGCCCCGGCGCGCCGCAGCCGACGTGCGGGCGTGCCACGGCCCCGGCGGACGCCGCCGGGGCCGGGATGTGACGAGATGGGTCTACTGCCCGAGATCCTGGGACGCCGCCTGGAGGTGACGGG
>DASQGM010000221.1:0-6082 GCA_035632615.1 bacterium
CCTACGACCGGGATCCCGGAAGACCCGACTGGTATCCCCTCGTCCCGAACACCCGGTGGGCCGATCCTGGAGTGGCGTTGTCCCTCGAGGGCCGGCGGTGAGCATGAACCCTCGGGGGCGCGGCCCGCTGCGCCTACCGGCGCAGCTCGATGCGGCGTCCCTCCGCTGCGGCTAGATATCCTGCGTAGACGGTTTCCACCACGTCCCGCCCCAACCGGCCGTCGGCCCGCGGTGTGCGCCCCGTGGCGACGCACTCCACAAAGTCCTGGAGCGCGTGGACATGGCCTTGCGCCCAATCCTCATCCGGCGCCGGGGAGCTCCAGCCGGCCTTCGTCTCCAGCTTCTCCATGAGATACTCGCTCTCAAAGACCGCCGGGCTCGGCGCAAACGCCTGCACCAGGCCGGTGTGTTCCATGTTGCACTTGATGTGCGCGTTCGAGAGGAAGATCTGCAGGCTGCTCTCCATGCCGCCCAGCACCGACTCCGACGCCCACACGATGCCCCGGCTGCCGTCCTCGAAGGTGATGATCAGCGCACCCCAACTCTCGACGTCGACCCACCCCTCGCCGACCCACCGCTGTGGCTGTTCCCGAAATCCCCGCGTCTGCGTGAGATCACCGACCTCCGCAACAACGGCGCGCGGCCGAATCGCCTCGCCGAAGCGGCGGATGCCCTCCTGCCGCTTCAAGTACAGCATCGCCCCGACCGGATGCACGCCGAGCTGAAACAGCGCGCCGCCCCCGGCGTACCGCCACTCCCGCGAATACGGGGAGTGCGATCCGCTGTGACACTCGCCGCCGCGCATTTCCAAGATCACGCCGTCCGACGCGGTCATCAATCGATCGGCCTTCACGATCGACGGAGCGTACACCCAGTTCTCGGCGTACATGAGGTGCACGCGGGCCCGCTCCGCCGCCGCGACCATCGCGTCGGCGCTTTCGACGGCCGCCTGGAGCATCTTTGCGCGCGAGACGTTCCGAACATCGGCGTCCGGCGCCACCTGGTCCCCGCTGAAGGCGGTCAGCGGCTTCGCGCAGATCACATGCTTGCCGGCCGCCGCGGCCAGCTCGGCCATCGGCCGGTGTAGGTGGTTCGGCACGCACAGATCCACGACGTCGACGTCGGACCGCCCAAGGACGTCGTCGTAGTCGTCACACACGTCGGGCACGCCGTGCTTGCGCGCATAGCTCACGGCCCGGTCCTTGGACCGGCTCACGACGGCGACGATGCGCACGTCGTACCCGGTCACGGACGCGTACGATCGGGCGCGCGTCTCGGCGAGGAACCCTGCGCCCACCATCGCGACGTTCACCTGGGGTTTCTTGTCCATCGTTCACCTCGCCCTCTCGACTCGCCGCACCCGGCGGTCTTCCCGTTGCGCGCGTACGCCTCCGCATCCCCGCCCGCCCGGGGGCGTGTGCGCGACGACGCAACGGTCAGGTTCCGCGGTCGTTGCATGACCGGAGCCGCTATCGGTCAACGGGAGCAAACGTTTTGATGAAGTTGATGACGTGCCAGCGGTCCGCGTCGGAGATCTTGTCCTTGAGCCCGGGCATCGGCGTGCCAGGCATGCCGTCCGTAATCCAGAAGTACAGCCGCCCGTCGGGGTGCGTATGTCCGGAGCCAAAATGCGCCCAGAAGTCGATGGGCCGCGGAAACAAACCGGCGGCGTCCGGTCCGTCTCCGCGGCCGTCCACCCCGTGGCAGGCCTGGCAGTATGCGCGGTAGACCCGCTCGCCGGTGGCCAGCGATGCCGGCGTCGGGGGAAACGGATTGCGGCGGGCGTCGATAGCGCCGGGTGCCGGGGGCCCCGACAACAGTGCCCGCGTGGCCATGATCGCGGCCAGCCCCACGGCCGC
Organism: bacterium; assembly: GCA_035632615.1. Classification (GTDB taxonomy): domain Bacteria; phylum Sysuimicrobiota; class Sysuimicrobiia; order Sysuimicrobiales; family Segetimicrobiaceae; genus JAJPIA01. The sequence continues at coordinate 1,860 of DASQGM010000221.1, forward strand.
CAGTGCGATGGCAAGCAGGAGCGTTCTTCGGTCCGAGATAGGCCGCACCTTGACGATCGTCCTGAACTCTTGCAAGCACGCGGTACGCTCCAAGCTCTACGACGTCATCCGCGCCGTTCCCTCGGGCCGTCTCCCGTCCCGCACGCCTGTTCCACCAACCCCACGGCCTTCATTTCGCCGTCCGCCTCCGCGTCCCGCGGCACGCCGGACCGTGACAGGTCGTGTAGGGGCCCCACGCACGGCATGGAACAGTACGGCTGGACGATCGCGGCGGGACCAGGGCGTGGTTCGACCGCCGACGCGATGGGAGGAGGCTGGGACATGCGACGGGAGAGCGTATCGGTCAGCGGGGTACACAAGACGACCGGATACTCGCACGCGGCGAAAGCCGGCGGCCTTGTCTTTGTGGCGGGACAGGTCGCCCAGGATGTGAACGGAAGCCTCGTGGGCAAGGGAGATATCGAGGCGCAGGCCGTCCAGGTCTTCGAGAACCTCAAAGCCGTGCTGGCGTCGGCGGGGGCGACGCTCGACGATGTGGTCAAACTCACGACCTACACAACAACCGTCACCTACCGATCGAAGATCGCGGAGGTGCGGGCGCGGTACTTCAACACCTACTTCCCGCCCAACACGTTCATCGTGGTGGCGGGCCTGGCGACGCCGGAGTACTTGTTGGAGATCGAAGCCGTGGCCGCCGTGCGCTGACGGCCGGGGCTACCGACGGCGCGCGCTCACGGCCGGGCCTCCCGGGGCGTGATGGTCACGGTTGCGGTCATGTTCCACCGCAATCGCGCATCCAGCCGGTCGGGCTTGATCGTGACCTTGTACACGATGTCGCCCTGCTTGGTCTCTCCGAACCCCTGAATTCGGGTTACCACGCCGGTGAGCCGCAACCCCGGAATCCCATCAAAGGTGATCGCGACCGGGTCCCCGACGCGAACGTTCGCGACGCTCAGATCGCTGAGATCGGTTGTCTCGATCTCCCAGGCCGAGGTGTCCGCCAGGCGGACGATCGGCGCGCCCGGGTTGACGAACTCATTCAAGTTGGGCACGATCGCAGCGACGATCCCGGCGAAGGGCGCGCGCAGCTCCGTCTGGGCCAGCACTTCGCGCGCCTGCTTCAGGTTGGCGACCGCCACCGCCACATTGGCATCCGCCTCCGCGATCGCTTCGGGCCGAGTGCCGGCCTGCAACAGCGCCAGCTGCGCCTGCGCCCGGCGGACGTCGGCGGCCGCGGCGCTGATTTCTTCCTGCCGCGGACCCGCAAGAACGAGGCGCTGCTGCTGCCGCGCAGATGCGGCCTGAGCTCTGGCGACGTCGAGCTGAGCGCGGGCCGCTTCGTCGGCGGCCTTGTCGGTCTGGAATCGCGCGCGGGCCTGATCGGCGGCCTGCTGGGCCACCGCACCCTGGCCGGCGAGTTGCTGGATCCGACGCAGGTCGGCATCGGCCAACTGCAGCTCCGCATCAGCCTGACGCACGACCTGCTCCACCGCGCGAACCTGTCCGTCGGCCTGTTCGACGGCCATCCGCGCCTGTTCACGCTCCTCGGGCCGGGCTCCCGCCACGAGCTGGTGGTAGTGCGCCTCCGCCGCATCGAGGCTGCCCCGGGCCGCGTCGAGCTCTTGCGCGCGCGCTCCGGACCGCAGGTCGGCCAACTTCGCCTTCGACGCGCTGAGCGTGGCGTCCGCCTGGCTCACCGCGGCCTGCGCCTGGCGCGCCGTATCGAGCCTGGCGAGCACTTGGCCCGCCTGCACCCGGTCGCCCTCGGCGACCAGCACCTCGGCGAAGGCGCCACCCCCCGGCAGGCTGAGCGAGACATACCGCACCGGCACGACCCTGGCCTCGGCGATCACCTGCGCCTCCGCTCTAACCGGCGCCGACGGAGGTGGCCCCGCCCTGCGAAACACGCCCCCCACCCCGAGGATCAGGTACACCGCGGCAATCACGACGGTCACCGCCGCGCCAAGCCCTACCCACCTCGTCCATCGCGTCACGACACCCCTCCCGCCGCGTTCGCCGCCGGACCGAATTCCGTTCCCGCGTCGTGCTCACTCATACGCCAGCACGTCCCGCACGGCCAGGCGTGACGCGTTCCATGCGGGGAGAAAACTGGCGACCGCGGCCAGTCCGATCACCAACCCGAGCCAGATCAGGACGCCGCCGAAAGAGAATGTGTAGCGGAGCGGCGTCTGCAGCAGGGCCATCCCGACGGCGCGGCCGAGGCCGAAACTCAACGGCACGGCGAGCGCGACCGCCAGCGCCCAGCTGATCACGCCGATCAGGAATCCCTCGGCGAGAACGATCCACATCACGGCGCGGTTGGTCGCGCCGATCGCGCGCAGGACCCCGATCTCCCGGGTGCGCTCGAGCACGTTGATGCTCATCGTGCCGGCGAGGCCGAGCCCCCCCACCACGGCGAGCAGCACCGCCATCACGAGCAGCAGGCTGACGATGACGTTGAAGACGGCGTTGACTTCCGCCTTGCGTTCTTCAAGTGGGAACGTCCAGCGGATCCGCAGGTTGATGTGCTCGAAGCGGTCGTTCAGGCGCCTCGCCACCGCGGACTGAAACGCGGCATCGTGCTGCGCCGTGACCACCATCATGTAGTCGGTGCGACTCGCTCCGCCGCCGGCCAGGTACGTGAACGCCGGATAGTTGATGTAGACCGCGGGCTGGTCTCGCGTCAGGAGCGTCTGGGCGATCCCCACCACTCGGAAGGTCCGCTTTCGGTCTCCGACCTTGAATGACAGGGCGGTCCCGACGCGCAAATCGGGCTCGTTCTCGAGCACGTCGGTCGTGACGACGACCGCAGGCCCATCCGCGGGAAGGAGCCAGCGGCCCTGGACGATTGTCGGATGAAACAGGGTGGTTGCCGCGGGCAGCGCGTACACGAAAATGTTGCTGCTCTGCGTGCCGTCGGCACGCACCCGCCGGACGCTGGTCACGCGCCACCCTTCCGTCTGGACGACGCCTGGGACCTGGGCGGCTTCGTGCTGCAACTGTTCCACACGGTAGGGTTGCTCGAGCAACACCCAGACGTCGCTGCTCCACTGCCCGAACACGACATCGACCATCCGGATCAGCGACGTCCGCACGCTGAACACCGAGATGAAGATCGCGCCCGCCACCGTCAACGTGGCGAGCGTGAGGCCGAGCCGCCCCTTGCGCCTGAACGTGTTTCGCAACGACAACAGGAGCGGACGCGACACGCCGCGGACACGTTCGACCAGCGTGTCGAGGCGCCCGTGGCCGAAGTCGTGGGCCCGCAGTCCATACGCGCTGATCGCCTCATGAACCGTGACGCGGGTGCCCAGGAGCACCGGGACGACCGCCGCGGCAAGCGGGGCAACCAGCCCGGCCGCGATCTCGAGCGCGAGCGTCTCAGGAGGCACGCCGTAGTCGTGGATGCTGAAGTTGAGGAGGCCTGCCGTAGACCCGCTGAGCGCGCGCGCCCCGAGGGCCGCGAGCGGCACCGCCAGCAGCACGGCGACGGCCCCATAGATGAGCACCGTCGCCAGGTACATCGTCATGATCTGCTGACTGCGGGCGCCGATCGCCTTCATCACGCCGATCTGCCGGACCTGCTGGGTCAAGAGCGAGGACACCGTGTTGACCACCAAGAACCCGCTCAACAGGAGCGCGAACACCCCGAGGACGCCGAGCACCACGATCAGGGCCTGCATCGACTGATCCGCCCAGTGTTTGCCCGCCTGAATCCACACGCGGAACACCGCCCGTCCGGTCCCCTCCACCTTGTCCTGGACGCGCTTGGTCACTTGTTCCACGTTGGCGACGTCGCGGGGATTGCCTCCGGCGACCACGTACAGCTCGTTGTATCCGGCCGGCTCCCGCAGCCACTCGGCGGTGTCGAGCGTGACGTACCCGTAGGCGATCCCGGTGAAGCTCGTCGCGTACTGGCTGATGTCGTGTGCCACGCCGGCCACGCGCATCTCGCGTTCCGTGCCGTCGCGCAACTTCACCGTTACCCGATCGCCCACCCCCGCCTTCAGGAGCGAGACGGAGGATCGCTCCACCACGAACTCGCGATGGGGCGGAGGCCAAGCGCCTCGATCGGGCGTGACCCGGTTGACTCGGATCTTGGAGTAGTCGGCGATGGCAAAGAGCTGGAGTTCGCGCCACTCACCGGGCCCCGTGCGCACCCGCACCGTGAGGCTGTGTCGGCCTTCCGCGTCTCGCACCCCGCGGGTCTGGCGCGCCGCGTC
>DASQGM010000222.1:0-5881 GCA_035632615.1 bacterium
TGCCGGAGCTGATGAGCGTCGAGCGGTATTCGCACGTGATGCACATCGTCAGCCTGGTGCAGGGCCGCCTGGCCCCGGAACGGGACGCGTTCGACGTGCTCCGGGCGGTGTTTCCGCACGGTACGGTGAGCGGCGCGCCCAAGGTCCGGGCGATGGAGATCCTGGACGAGCTGGAGCCCACCGCGCGCGGGCCGTACGCAGGCGCGGTCGGCTACGTCGGGTTCGGCGGCGCGCTCGACACGTGCATCGCGATTCGGACGCTCGCGATCAAGGACGGCGTGGCGTACGCGCAGGCCGGCGGCGGCATCGTCGCCGACTCCGTCCCCGAGAGCGAATACGACGAGACGATCAACAAGGCGAAGGTGCTGATCCGCGCCATCGAGGCGGCGGCGCGGCTCTAGAGGCGGAGGCGGCGGATGATCCTCATCATCGACAACTACGACTCGTTTACGTACAACCTCGTGCAGTACCTGGGCGAGCTCGGAGAGACGCCGCGCGTCGTCCGCAACGACGCGATCACGGTCGCGGAGATCGCCGAGATGCACCCGGAGGCGGTCGTGATCTCTCCCGGGCCGTGCACGCCCGCCGAGGCCGGCGTCAGCGCGCCCGCGGTCGCCGCGCTCGTCGGCCGGATCCCGATCCTCGGCGTGTGCCTCGGGCACCAGTGCATCGGGGCGGCGTGTGGCGCCCCGGTCGTCCGCGGCGTGGCGCCGGTGCACGGCAAGACGTCGAAGATCTTCCACGACGGGCGCACGATCTTCGCGGGGCTCCCGAGCCCGCTGGTCGGGACCCGCTACCATTCCCTCGTGGTGGACGAGGCCGGCCTGCCGCCCGCCCTCGAGGTCTCCGCGCGCACCGAGGACGGCGTGATCATGGGCGTGCGGCACCGCACGGCGATGCTCGAGGGCGTCCAGTTCCATCCGGAGTCGGTGCTCACCGAGCACGGCCACGCGCTGCTGCGCAACTTCCTGGCGCTGGCGCGCGGCGGACGGACGTCCGCGGAGCCGAGCGGACACGCCGGCGGCGCACCGGCGACGCCCGCGACGGACGGGGTCGCGGCGTCGGGCAGTGCCGACTACCACGTGGCCAGGGGGAGATAGGCGATGCCGCTCCGCCCCGCGATCGCAAAGGTGGCGTCGCACGCGCACCTCACGGAGGCCGAGGCGCATCAGGCGATGGGCGTGATTATGGACGGGGAGGCGACCCCCGCTCAGATCGCGTCGTTCATCACCGGGCTCGCGATGCGCGGCGAGACCGTCGAGGAAATCACCGGGTTTGCGCGGGCGATCCGCGAGCACGCCGTCGCGATCACGCCGCGGGTCGATCATGTGGTCGACGTCGTCGGGACCGGCGGGGATCGCCTCAACACGTTCAACATCTCCACGACCACCTCGTTCGTGGTGGCCGGCGCGGGCGGGCACGTCGCGAAGCACGGCAACCGCGCCGCGAGCAGCCGGAGCGGCAGCGCCGACGTACTCGAGGCGCTCGGCGTCAACATCACCGCCCCGCCCGAGGTCGTGCAGGCGTGCGTTGAGGAGATCGGCGTCGGGTACCTGTTCGCGCCGCAGTTCCACCCGGCGTTCAAGCACGCGGTGGTCCCGCGGCGGGAGATCGCGATCCGCACCGTCTTCAACATCCTCGGCCCGCTGACGAACCCCGCCCGCGCGCGGCGCTACCTGATGGGCGTGCCCGGTCCCGCGTACACCGAGGTGATGGCGAAGGTGCTCGGCGGCCTCGGCGGCGAGCGGGCGCTCGTCGTGCACGGGGAGGACGGCATGGACGAGATCTCCCTGTCCGCCGCGACGCGCGTGTCGGAGATGGACGCCGGAGAGGTCCGGACGTACACGATCACCCCCGAGGAGTTCGGCCTCGAGCGGGCGCCGCTGGACGCCCTGCGCGGCGGTACGGCCCAGGAGAACGCCGAGATCAGCGTCGAGATCCTCCAGGGAGGGCGCGGGCCGCGGCGCGACATCGTGGTCCTGAACGCCGGAGCCGCGCTGGTCGCGGCGGGGCTCGCGGAGACGGTGGCGGACGGGATCGACCTCGCCGCCCACAGCATCGACTCCGGCGCCGCGTACGCCAAGCTCGAGGCGCTGAGGCTCAGGACGAAGTTCGCGTAGGGTAAGGGGGGGAATGGCGCTGGGAGTCCTGCAGGAGATCGTCGCCCACAAGCGCGAGGAGCTGGCCGAGCGCCGGCGGAAGGCCCCGCTCGTGGACGTACGGCGCCGCGCGGCCGATGCGGCCCCTGCGCGCGCGTTCCTGGCGGCGGTCCAGGGGCCGCCGATCAGGCTCATCGCCGAAGTCAAGGGCGCGTCGCCGTCCGCGGGCACGATCCGGTCGGCGTTCGACCCGGCCGAGGTCGCCGGGACCTACGCCCGGAACGGCGCGGCTGCGATCTCGGTGCTGACGGACGCGCGGTTCTTCCGGGGAGCCGACGAGCACCTCATCGCGGTCCGGCACGCCGTGGAGATCCCGGTCCTCCGCAAGGACTTCGTGTTGGAGCCCTACCAAGTGTACGAAACGCGCGCGCTCGGGGCGGACGCGGTGCTCTTGATCGTGGCGATCCTCGAGCCCGGCGCGCTGCGGGACCTGCAGGGGCTGGCGACGGACCTCGGGATGGCCGCGCTCGTCGAGGTGCACACCGAGGACGAGCTGCGGCGGGCGTTGGACGCCCGCCCGGCGCTCCTCGGCATCAACAACCGCAACCTCGATACGCTCGAGACCACGCTCGAGACCACCCGCAGGCTGCGGCCGCGGGTTCCCCGCGGGATCATCGTCGTGGGCGAGAGCGGCGTGGAGGAGCGCGCGCACGTCGAGGAGATGGAGCGGATCGGCGTCGACGCGGTACTCGTCGGCACGGCCCTGATGCGGTCGGCGGATCCGGCGTCACGCGTGCGCGAGCTGTTGGGGCGGAGCTAGCAGGCGCGGCACCAACGGGCAGACCATTTCCGGCGGCCGAAGACCGACCGGTGCAACGGGGAGGCGGCATGGCGGAGACACGGACGAGAGACATCCTGGCGCGCCCGGTGGCGCCCGGCAAGAGGGGGCGGTTGCTCACCGGCGACCGCCCGACCGGCAAGCTCCACCTCGGGCACTACGTCGGCTCCCTCGAGAACCGCCTGCGGCTCCAGGAGGAGTACGAGTGTTTCTTCCTAGTCGCCGACTACCACGTGCTCACGACCGGCGTGGAGCGCACCCGGGAGATCCGCCAGAACATCCACGACCTGGTGCTCGATTACCTCGCCGTCGGGATCGATCCGGAGCGCAGCACGATCTACGTGCAGTCGCTCGTGCCCGAGGTCGCCGTGATCTACCTGATCTTCTCGATGCTGACGACGGTGCCCCGGCTCCAGCGGGTGCCTACATTAAAGGAGGTGATGCGGGACCTGAAGCTCGAGACCGCGTCGGTCGGGCTGCTGTCGTACCCCGTGCTCCAGGCCGCCGACATCATGATGGTCCGGGCGGACGTCGTCCCGGTCGGCAAGGACCAGTCGAGCCATCTCGAGGTGACCCGCGAGATCGCCCGGCGGTTCAACGAGCTGTACGGCCCGGTGTTCCCGGAGCCTCAGACGATCACAGGCCGCGTCGGGACGCTCGTCGGGACGGACGGGCAGGCCAAGATGAGCAAGTCGCTCGACAACGCGATCTACCTCTCGGACGACGCGGCGACGGTCACGAAGAAGGTGAGCCGGATGTTCACCGACCCGACCCGGATCCATCCCACGGATCCCGGCCACGTCGAGGGCAACCCCGTGTTCATCTACCACGACGCGTTCAACAAGGACACCGCCGAGATCGCGGAGCTCAAGGACCGCTACCGCAAAGGCACGGTCGGCGATGTCGAGGTGAAGAAGCGCCTGGCCCGGGCGATCAACGAGTTTCTCGACCCGATCCGCGAGCGGCGGGCGACATGGGCCGCCCAGCCGGCGCGCCTCGAGGAGATCCTCGTCGAGGGTAGCCGCGTGGCGCGGCGCGAGGCCCAGGAGACGCTGGCGCTGTGCCTTGAGCGCATGGGAATGGACTACTTCCGGGTCGCCCGCGACGGCGCGGCGGCACGCGCGAAGGGGAGCTGATGCGGCGGCCCGGGTGCCCCGCGTCCGTCCCACCGTCGTCGAGCGACAGCGGTGGGCCGGCACCGGCTTCCGCGGGCGGCGCGCGCTGATGGTCCGCGTCAAGATCTGCGGCATCCGGCGCCTCGAGGACGCGCTCACCGCGGTCGAGGCCGGCGCGGACGCGATCGGCCTCAACTTCTGGCGTCCGGGCCGCCGGTACATCACGCCGGAGACGGCGCGGGCGATCACCCGCGCGCTCCCGCCGTTCGTGGCCAAGGTGGGGGTCTTCGCCGACGAGGAGGCGGACATGATCCGCAAGATCGCCAACACGTGCGGTCTCGACGCGCTGCAGCTCCACGGTGAGGAGAGCCCGGAGTTCTGCGGCCAGTTCGACCGGCCCGTGATCAAGGGGATCAAGATGCGGGACGCCGCGAGCCTCAAGCAGCTCGAGCGCTACCACGTGGCCGCGTTCATCCTCGACACGCTTGTGCCCGGGGAGATGGGCGGCACGGGGCGGACGTTCGACTGGTCGCTCGCGCGGGCCGCCCGGGCGGCCGGGCCGGTGATCCTCTCGGGCGGGCTCACGCCCGGGAACATCGCCGACGCGCGCCGCGCGGCCGAGCCGTACGCCGTGGACGTCGCGTCCGGGGTCGAGACGAACGGCGAGAAAGATCCGGCGAAGATCCGCGCGTTCATCGCGCGCGTGCAGGAGTGGAACTCGGCGGAGGTGCGGTCGTGAAGACGGCGCAGCGCAAGGCGCGGGTCGAGCCCCGGGGGCGGTTCGGCGCGTACGGGGGCCGGTACGTGCCGGAGACGCTGATCCCCGCGCTCGATGAGCTGGAGGCGGCGTTCCACGACGCGCGCCGCGACCCGGCGTTCAACGCGGAGCTGGATCGGTATCTCCGCACCTTCTGCGGGCGGCCGACGCCCCTGTACTTCGCGCGGCGCCTCACGGAGCTGCTCGGAGGCGCCCGGATCTATCTTAAGCGCGAGGACCTGCTCCACACCGGCGCGCACAAGATCAACAACACGGTCGGCCAGGTCCTGCTCGCGGTCCGCATGGGGAAGCGGCGGATCATCGCCGAGACCGGGGCCGGCCAGCACGGGGTCGCAACCGCCGCGACCGCTGCGGCGTTCGGCCTGCCGTGCGACGTGTACATGGGCGCCGAGGACATGGAGCGGCAGGCCCTCAACGTGTTTCGCATGCGCCTGCTCGGCACCCGCGTCATCTCCGTGGAAGGTGGCAGCCGGACGCTGAAGGACGCGATCAACGAGGCGCTGCGCGACTGGGTGACGAACGTGCGGGACACGTTCTACGTGTTCGGCACGGTCGCCGGCCCCCATCCCTATCCGACGATCGTGCGCGAGTTCCACGCGGTGATCGGCGAGGAGGCGCGCGCGCAGATCCGGGCCGTCGAGGGGCGGCTTCCGGACTGCTGCGTCGCCTGCATCGGCGGCGGCAGCAACGCGATGGGCCTGTTCCACGCGTTCCGGGGCGATCCGGGCGTTGCGCTCGTCGGCGTCGAGGCCGCGGGCCGGGGGCTCGCCACGGGGCAGCACGCGGCGGCGCTCAGCGCCGGCAGCCCCGGCGTGCTCCACGGCGCGTACAGCTATCTGCTGCAAGACGCAGGCGGGCAGGTGCAGCCGACCCACTCGATTTCCGCGGGGCTGGACTACCCTGGGGTCGGTCCCGAACACTCGTACATGAAAGACACCGGCCGGGCGCGGTACGTCGCCGTGACCGACGACGAGGCGCTCGAGGCGTTTCACCTGCTCTCCCGCACCGAGGGGATCCTCCCCGCGCTGGAATCGTCCCACGCGATCGCGCA